>CAIRBI010000037.1 GCA_903876785.1 uncultured Gammaproteobacteria bacterium | reverse complement strand
GTCGTGCGTCACACATTGCCATAGAGCTCCCTGTCGCCCAGCCAGCGGCGGATCAAGGGTTCCACATTCTGGGGATAGTCCCGTTGTATCAGTTCTGCCTGAATCTTCACCTCGTCAAGCATGCCGGAGTCACGCGTCAGGTCGGCAATGCGGAAACTCATCAATCCTGTCTGCTGCGTTCCCAGCACCTGACCCGGCCCGCGAATCTGCAAGTCCTGCTCGGCAATGTAGAAACCATCGTTGCTGTCGCGCATGATCGTCAGGCGCTGCTTCGCGACCTGTGACAACGGCGCCTGATACAACAGCAGACAGTGACTGGCGATGGCGCCGCGTCCGACCCGTCCGCGCAGCTGATGCAGCTGGGCCAGCCCGAGTCGCTCCGGATTGTCGATTACCATCAGGCTGGCATTCGGCACGTCGACGCCGACCTCGATCACGGTAGTGGCCACCAGCAAATGCAACAAGCCACCCTTGAAGGCATCCATGACGGCGGCCTTTTCGCGCGGCTTCATGCGGCCGTGAATCAGACCGATGGCGATATCGGGAAGCTGGGCCCGGAGCGTTTCCGCTGTGGCCTCCGCCGCCTGACACTGCAGCGCCTCAGACTCCTCGATCAGCGTACAGACCCAGTAGGCCTGACTGCCTTGCGCACAGGCGTAGTGGATACGCTCGATCACCTCGGCGCGCCGGGTGTTGGCGATGATCAGCGTGTTGACCGGGCTGCGGCCCGGGGGCAGCTCGTCGATGACGCTGCAATCCAGATCTGCATAGGCGCTCATCGCCAGCGTGCGCGGAATGGGTGTCGCGGTCATCACCAATTGATGCGGGATGAAGTGCCCGGTGGCGCCCTTCTCGCGTAGTGCCAGACGCTGATGTACGCCGAAGCGGTGCTGCTCGTCGATGATGACCAGGCCCAGCTTCGCAAAACTCACCTCTTCCTGGAACAGCGCGTGGGTACCGACGATGATCTGCGCGCTTCCGCTACTGAAGGCCTGCAACTGTTCTTCGCGCTTTTTGCCCTTGACCTTGCCGCTGAGCCAGCCGACCTGCAGGCCGAGTGGCTCCAGCCAGCGGGAAAAATTGAGGTAGTGTTGCTCGGCAAGAATCTCGGTCGGTGCCATCACGGCCGCCTGGTAGCCATTCTCCACTGCCTGCAGCGCCGCAATTGCCGCTACGACAGTCTTTCCCGAACCTACGTCACCCTGCAGGAGCCGCAGCATCGGATTGCTGTGCGCGAGGTCGTCGGCGATCTCGCGGCACACCCGCTTCTGGGCGCTGGTCAGGGCGAAGGGGAGGCCGCGCAAAAACTGCACGGTATGCTGTTTGCGCAATGGCAACGGTGGGGCGCTGAGCAGCTCGGCCTGTTCGCGCAGCCTGCGCAGACACAGACGATGACTGAGCAGCTCCTCGAAGGCGAGTCGGCGCTGGGCCGGGTGCTGACCGTCGGCGAGCTTCATCAGCATGCTGCCTGTCGCACCGCTGACGGGCGGGTGATGGAGAAAACGAATCGCATCGGTGAGCGAGGCGAAGCCGAGGTCGCGGCGAATCATCTGTGGCAGCCAGTCCACCAGCTGCTCGCCGTCGCCCAGCAATCCGAGAGCCTGATCGACCAGTGCGCGCAGGCGTGGCTGCTGCAAGCCTTCGGTGACTGGGTAGACGGGCGTCAGATGCGTCTGCACGACGGCGACCTGATCCGGGGCAATGAACTGATACTCCGGGTGATACAGCTCCAACCCCGTCTTGCCGGCCCGCACCTCGCCGTAGCAGCGGATGCGCGCTCCGGGCGTCAAGGCGTTCTTCTGGGCTGCGCTGAAGTGGAAGAAGCGCAGTGTGATGATGCCGCTGCTGTCCTTGATGCGGCACAGCAGGCTGCGACGGCGGCCAAAGACCAGCTCGGTGGCAAGCACTTCGCCTTCCAGCATCAGTTCGGCGCCCATGCGGCAGGCGGCAATCGGGCTGATGCGGGTGCGATCCTGATAACGCAGGGGGAGATGGAAGAGCAGGTCCTGAATGCTGGTCAGGTGCAGAGTCGCGAGCTTGGCTGCGATGCCGGGGCCTACGCCCTTGAGCGCTGTGAGTGGGGTTTGCTCCGGCAGCACCTGATTTCCTCAGCCTGCGAAGGGCAGCGCCATGATCGCTTCCACTTCTATCGCCACGCCTCTGGGCAGCGCGGACACCTGCACGGTGGATCTGGCAGGGAAGGGACTCTCGAAGTAACGCTTCATGGTGTCATTGACGATAGTGAAGTCGGCCAGATCGGTCAGGAAGATGGTGAGCTTGACGATGTCACACAGGCTTCCACCGGCCGCCTCGGACACCGCCTGCAGGTTGTCGAACACCCGCACTGCCTGGGCTTCAATGGCGCCGCTGACAACGGTCATGGTCACCGGATCCAGTGGAATCTGCCCGGAGAAGAACACCAGATTGCCGACGCGCACGCCTTGCGAGTAAGGGCCTATGGCGGCTGGGGCCAGGTGGGTATTGACGATGCTCTTGTTCGACATGGAAAGTCTCCGTGTGGGAGCGGGCCGTGCCCGCGATTGATTGTGGCTCAAAACCATCGCGGGCAGGGCCCGCTCCCACAGGACTATTCTGAGGGTTTCAGGACTTTCAGGACGACGTCGGACTCTTCGAAGTTTTGCTGATTGCCTTGCGAGTCTTGACGCGGGTTACCTTGCTCACCGGTTTGATCAGCCTTATGCGCTTCATGACCCGTGCCAGATGTATACGGTTGCGCACGTTCAGCGACAGATTGACGATGCTGAAACGCGCGTCGCGCTCGACGGTACTGATCTTTTCGATATTGGCCTCGGCCCCGGTAATGGTGGTCGCCAGCTTGGCGATGATGCCGCGCTCGTTTTCGAGCTCCACACGAATCTCCACCGAGAACTCGCCTTCCACGTTCGGGTCCCAGCGCACGGAGATACACTTCTCCGGATTGTCACGAATCTCGGCGATGTTGCTGCAACTGTCGGTGTGAATCACCATGCCGCGGCCGGAACTGATGTGGCCGATGATGGGGTCGCCCGGGATTGGGTGGCAGCACTTCGCATAGCTCATCACCATGCCTTCCGAGCCGCGGATGGCCAGCGAGCTGTGTTTGCTGTCTTTGCCGCTTTCCTGAGTTGTGTCCGGCACAGAGTCCGGCATCAGCAGCCGGGCGACGACATGCGCCATGCGGTCGCCCAGCCCGATGTCTTCCAGCAGGTTGTCCAGCTCTTCGAGGTTGATCTGGCGCAGTGCTTTTTGAATCTCCTCCGCTGGAATCTTCTCCAGCTGCGTGCCGAAGCTGCCCAACACCTTGTTGAGAAGCCGCCTGCCCAGAGACACAGATTCAGAGTGACGTTGATTCTTGAGGAAGTGGCGGATATTGCTGCGCGCCTTGCCTGTGACGACGAAGCTCAGCCAGTCCGGATTGGGTTGAGTGCCGGGCGCGGTGATGATTTCCACCGTCTGGCCGCTCTCCAGTGGCTCGCTCAATGGCGCCAGGCGGCGACTGATGCGGCAGGCGACGCAGGAGTTGCCGACGTCGGTGTGCACCGCGTAGGCAAAGTCCACGGCGGTGGAGCCGGCGGGCAGCTCCATGATGGTGCCCTTGGGCGTGAAGACGTAGATCTCGTCCGGGAACAGGTCGATCTTGACGTTTTCGATGAATTCCAGCGAGTTGCCAGCGTTCTGTTGCATCTCCAGCAGGCCGTTGATCCACTGGCGGGCGCGCATGTGCGCATTGCTCGGCGTGTCGTCGTGAGACTTGTACAGCCAGTGCGCGGCAATACCGTTATTGGCCATCGCCTCCATTTCCTCGGTGCGGATCTGGATCTCGATGGGCACGCCGTGCATGCCGAACAATGTGGTGTGCAGGGACTGATAGCCGTTGGCCTTGGGGATGGCGATGTAGTCCTTGAAGCGTCCCGGCACGGGTTTGTAGAGGTTGTGCACGGCGCCCAGCACCCGGTAGCAGGTGTCGACCTTGTCGACCACGATGCGGAACGCGTAGACGTCCATGATCTCGGAGAACGACTTGCGTTTGGCGCGCATCTTTTCGTAGATGCCGTAGAGGTGCTTCTCCCGGCCAAAGATGCGGGCGGGCATGCCTTCCCGAACGAGGCAGGCCTCCAGTGATGTCTGAATCTGTTTGACGATTTCCTTGCGGTTGCCGCGCACGCTCTTCACGGCGGCGTTGATGCGCCGCGCCCGCATCGGGTAGAGGGCGGTGAAACCCAGCTCCTCGAACTCGAGGCGGATCGAGTTCATCCCCAGGCGGTTGGCGATCGGGGCGTAGATGTCCAGTGTCTCGCGGGCAACGCGACGGCGCTTCTCCGGACTCAGCACGTCGAGCGTGCGCATGTTGTGCAGACGGTCGGCCAGCTTGACCAGAATGACGCGAATGTCCTTGGCCATGGCGAGCGCCATTTTCTGGAAGTTCTCGGCCTGCGCCTCGGCGTGACTGCTGAAGGTGATCTTGTTGAGCTTGCTCACGCCATCGACCATCTCGGCAATGGCATCGCCGAACTGGCCTTTAACGGCCAGCTTGCTGATACCGGTGTCCTCGATGACGTCATGCAGCATGGCCGCCACCAGACTCTGGGGGTCCATATGCATTTCGCTGAGGATGCCGGCTACGGCGAGGGGATGTGTAACATATGGCTCGCCACTGCGCCGGAACTGGCCATCATGGGCCTGTTCGGCGTAGTAGTAAGCGCGGCGGACGAGATTAACCTGCTCGCCTTCCAGGTATCCTGAAAGGCTGGTGGCCAGAGAGTCGATTGTGGTCACAAGCCGACTCCTTCCTCGCTCAGAGGTCTTCGCCGAAGGAATCGTCGTCGTCGTTGTCGATGACTTTGGGTGGTGGTGCTTTCAGCTCGTCACGGGACAGCGTGATGATCGGGGTGTTGGTGCGGGCAGTCAGAATGCTGGCATCGATCAGACCGGCAGCGATCTCGCGCAGGGCGATCACGGTGGGTTTGTCATTGTCTGCAGGCACCAGAGGGTCTTTGCCACCGGTCTGAATCTGACGGGCTCTCTTGCTGGAAATCATGACCAGCTGGAATCGATTGTCGACCTTGTCCAGACAATCTTCGACGGTAATACGGGCCATAAAAACACCTGTTGTTGGATCTGTGGTATTGAGAAGACCGGCGATTCTACTAAAAGCACGCCGACATTGCATATCTAATTTGCTTGCAGCCCTTTATTTGTAAGCCCTTGCGGCTGTGATTCACGGTTTTTCCAGCAGCGCCTGCAACAAAGCGGCATTGTTCAGGTGCTGTTGCTGACGCTCCAGACGCGAAGCCCGCATGATGGCTTTGAGGTCCAGCAGCGCCGTGTTGAAGTCTTCGTTGATCACCAGATAGTCGGCTTCATCGTAGTGCGATATCTCTGCCTTTGCCTCGCGCATGCGCCGACTGATCGTCTCGGCGTCGTCCTGCCCGCGATTGTTCAGCCGTTCCTCCAGACACTCCAGCGACGGTGGCAGAATGAAGATGCTCTTGTTCGGAGACACGCGGTCACGTACCTGGGCGGCGCCCTGCCAGTCGATCTCGAGAATCACGTCGATGCCCTTGTCCAGTTGCGACTGTACCCAGTCCCGCGACGTGCCATAGAGATTGCCGAAGACTTCGGCGGATTCCAGAAAAGCATTCTGCTGGCGCATGGCGAGGAAGGTCTCGCGATCCACAAAGTGGTAATTCACGCCATCCAACTCGCCTGGCCGCCGCGGCCGGGTGGTATGGGACACAGAGACGCACAGCAGTGGGTCCAGATTGTCCTTGAGCAGTGCGTTGACGAGACTGGTCTTGCCCGCGCCCGAGGGGGCGGAGATGGTGTACAGCGTACCTCTGGCCATATATCCGGATTCCGTAAGCAAATGACTTCGGCACTATATCATCAAGGCCGCCGTGATCGTTCCCGCCGCGTCAGAAATTGCTCTCCCGAAACCAGTGATTGCACACCCACTTCTCGCCCTCGCGGAGCGCATGTGGAGCGGGAGACTGATCATGTACCTCGCTTCTTGGCGCGACTGGTGGGCTCGGCCTGCAATGGGTCATCTGGCCACGGGTGCCGGGGATAGCGGCCGCGCAGATCCTTGCGGACCTCGAAGTAGGAGTTGCTCCAGAACCCGGCCAGGTCGCGCGTCACCTGCACCGGCCGCCGCGCCGGGGAGAGCAGGTGCAGTAACACCGGCACGCGGCCATTAACCAGCGTCGGTGTATGGGTCTGCCCGAACAGCTCCTGCAGTTTCACCGCCAGTATCGGCTCCGGGCCGATATAGTCCACCGCGATCTGGCTGCCGCTGGGCACACCGATGTGAGTCGGCGCCAGCTGGCTGAGTTGTTGTTGCAGCGTCCAGTCCAGAGATTCCAGCAAGTAGCGTCCGAGCGGCAGCCGGTCGAGCTGCTCCATGCGGGTGATGCCATCGAGCCGGGGGGCAAGCCACTTTTCGAGGCTGGCGAGCAGGGCGCCTTCGCTGACGTCTGGCCACGCCGGGCCCAGCTCTCGCTGCAGCAGACGCAGGCGGCCAAGCAGTTGCTGATCCTCGTTCGACCACTGCAACTGACCGCGCTGGCGCAACGCGTTGAGCAGGCCGCTGCGGATTGCCTCCGGCGGCAGCGAACGCATGGAGCGTTGCTCCAGCACCAGTGGGCCGAGCGCGCGCACCTCTTCGCCGATCAGGCGTCCGGCCGCTGTGTCCCAGCGCACTTCTGCACGCCACTCGCGTGTCTGCGGAAAGCAGCTTTCGAGTTGCTGGCGGCTGATGGCGATGGCATGAAACACCCGCGCGCCGGTGGCGTCGCCGTCCAGTTCGACGGCAACGATGAACTCCGCACGGCTGAGGCCATGGTTCTCCTGCAGCAGCGCCTGACCGCCGCTGACGAGTTTGAAGCGAATCTGGTTTCTGTCGGTGGTCAGCTGCTGGTTCTGCGCGATGCGATCCGGCCAGGCCTGCGCCAGCAGGATCGGCAGGATGTCCTGATCGCTGACGTCCAGTGTGCAATTGGCCCGCGTGGCCCATTGTTGGGCAGCGCGGCGCCACTGCGCATCGCGGGCGGGCCCGCTCCCACCGGCAGATCGTGTGGCAGAGCCCCTGTGGGAGCGGGCCGCGCCCGCGATCAGTTTCTGGTCCCGTCCCTGCAGCGCAGGCCTGTGCGCCAGTATCTGCGCGATGTCGAGCTCCGTGCCACCCAGCGACTCTTCGACCCATGCGATCATCCAGCAGGCGAGCGGCAATGCCTGCTGTCGTGCCGCAACTTCCAGCAGCACCGCCAGCCGCGGATGAGCGGGCCAGCGCGCGCACTGGCGCCCCAGTGCCGTCAGTGTGCCATCGGCCTGTGTCACCTGCAGGGTCTGCAGCAATTGCCTGCCGCTGTTGATGGCAGACAGAGGCGGAGGCGTGACCCAGCTCAGCTGCAGAGGATCGCTCACCCCCCAGCGAATCAGCTCGAACACCAGCGCGGAGAGGTCTGCCTGCGCAATCTCTGGTTCGCGGTGAGCGGCAAGCATGTGCTCTTCGGCCCACAATCGATAGCAATGCCCTGCTGCCTCGCGTCCGGCCCGGCCACGGCGCTGATCGGCGCTGGCCCGATTGACGCGGCGGGTCTCCAGCGAGGTGAGCCCCGAGCGCGGCTGAAACACCGGCACGCGCTCCAGCCCGGCATCGATGACGATATGCACTCCCGGCACGGTGAGGCTGGATTCGGCGATCGCAGTAGACAGGATGACACGGCGGCGCCCGTCCAGCGGACGACTGAGCACCGCTTGCTGCTGAGCGAGTGTCAGCTGGCCGTGCAACGGACAAATCTCGATGGCCGAAGGCAGGCTGTCCAGCAATGCGTTATGCAGGCGGCGAATCTCGGCCTGGCCGGGCAGAAACACCAGCACGTTGCCGTGCTGAATTGCCAAAGCTTCTCGGACCACGGCAGCCTGATGACGCTCGGCAGGTTCGCGCAGAGGTGGTGAGCGGTAGTGCGTGGTGACGGGCCAGATGCGGCCCGGGCAATCGATAACGGGCGTCTGGGCTCCGAGCACCTGCAGCAGGGCACCGACGTCCAGAGTGGCGGACATCACCAGCAGGCGCAGGTCCTCGCGCAGTCCTTGCTGGGCGTCCAGCGCCAGCGCCAGGCCCAGGTCTGCCTCCAGGCTGCGTTCATGAAACTCGTCGAAAATGATGCCAGCCACACCTTCGAGGCTGGGATCGTCCTGCAACATGCGCGTGAGAATGCCCTGTGTCACCACCTCCAGACGCGTCTGTCGACTGACTTTCGACTCGCCCCGCACCCGAAAGCCCACAGTCTGCCCCAGAGTTTCGCCGAGCTGCTCCGCCATGAACCCCGCCGCGAGCCTCGCCGCCACGCGACGGGGTTCGAGCAACAGCCAGCGCCCTTGTCCCGACGAATACTGTGGGAGCGGGCCCGCCCGCGATTGATCTACTCCCTGCCCTGTCACTCCCAACAACGCCAGTGGCACCCGCGTGGTCTTGCCCGCACCGGGTTGCGCGACCAGCAGGCAGCGCGTATTGGTTCGCAATGCGTCCAATAGAGCGGGGATGACGGCGTCGATGGGCAGGGCGCTGTCGGTTGCTGAAGTCGAGTCTTTCAAGCAGGTTCTCGTCTGGTGTCTCGCGTGCGGCATTGCAGCAAACCGCGAGAGTACGCGAACTTTGAATTTTCCGGTATACGAGGCTTCCGATTCCCACTACTGTTGAAGCAGAATTCGCCGCCACCGGAGCAAGCGCCATTGGGAGCAAACGCTATTGAAAGACCGTTATGTCATCGACACCAACGTCCTCATCGCCGCCAGCGCTGCCATGGCGATGCGTTCCGGCAAGCCCTTGCTGCCTCATCACCAGGAAGTCATGCCGCAGGACGCCGGGCAGCTGGAAAAAGTGCTCGACTGGCTGATCGCCTTTGCGCAGAGTGATTCACGGCTGGTGCTGGACAATGCAGGACAGATCAACGTGGAGTACCACCATAAGCTCGACTTCTACGACTACGGCATTCAAGTAGTGATGCTCAAGTTGAGCCGCGATCAGATAGACCGCGTCAACGTCGATTATGACGCCGACGGCAACGGCATCGTGCCGCAACCGCTTGATGAGACCGTGCATGATCTGGCCGATCGCAAGATGGTGGCCGCTGCCATAGCAGCACTGCAGTTGCCCGGCAGCAGCGCCGTTGCCTTTGCCGGTGACACCGACTGGTACGATTGGGAGACGGCGCTGCTGCAGACCGGGCTCACACTGGAGCCTATCATCGAAAAGTGGTCACGCAGCAAGTACGCAGAGAAGACTTACAGACAGGAAAAAAGACACCACAAGGCTAAACATCATGACTGAATTCTTTCGTTTTCCTCACACGCATCATTTGATCTGGCTTGGCGATGACGAGCCGCGCGGTGACAAAGTGCTCCTCGCTCATGAGGTGGACGAGATGCTGGCACAGGACATTATCATTGAGGAAAAACTCGATGGTGCCAACCTCGGCCTCTCGCTGGACGCTGACGGCGAACTGCATGCGCAGAATCGCGGCAGCTATCTGGAGCGTCCCTGCTCCGGCCAGTTCTCTCGTCTCAGTTCCTGGATGGGCCAGTACGAAGAAGGGCTGAAGCGCCATTTAACCCCTGACCGGATTCTGTTTGGAGAATGGTGCGCGGCACAGCATTCGCTCGACTATCACGCACTGCCGGACTGGTTCCTGCTTTTCGACGTATATGACCGCAGTGAAGAAAAATTCTGGAGCGTGGCGCGGCGCGATCGCCTGGCCGCCGAACTGGGGCTGGCAACGGTGCCGGAATTGGGGAGAGGGCATTTTGACAGAAAATCGCTGACCCGTTTCCTCGAACAGGCCAGCAGTCGCTATCGCGCGGGGCAGGTGGAAGGTATCGTCATTCGTCGCGACTCCGAGCAATGGAACGAGTCGCGCGCGAAATTTGTGAACAAGGGTTTCGTGCAGGCCATCGAAGAGCACTGGCGCAGCCGCACGATTCAATGGAATCAGGTGGAGCGTTCCTGACAGTACTCAGGCCGGAGGGTAACCCGCCTCCGTCATCGCAGCGATCACTGCCTTGGTGTCCGCCGCAGTATCGATAGTCACTTTCTTGCTGACCAGATCGGTCTCCACGATGGCTTGCACATCCAGCGCCTGCACTGCTGCGGTGATTGCCTTGACGCAATGACCACAGCTCATGTCGGGGACGGTAAGATTCAGCATGTTGGCTCCTGATGAGGTTGACGATGTGCTTGATGTGTACAGTGTCCTCCTTGGGGAGGGGGGTGCGTCAAGAGCCTGTCCGGCTACCTCTTCACCAGCATGGTCGCTGTCTGATCGGTAAGGGAGCAGTAAGCATGAAACAAGCTTCATGTCTAAATATCCGAAAAATGTAAACATGTGTAGTTTACATGTCGATGCCAACCCCTTAGACTGAGCAACATGTCGATAAAAGCTACTGAGATAAACATGAGCTGGCAACCCGATATCCCTTACAACGAACTTCCTCCTTTGCCTCCTTCGCAAAAAATCTTGGATTCTGTCGCCGTCCTCAAGGCCTGTATTCCTGCGAGAGCAGCCTTGGCTGAGCTGAAGCAGGCGGGGGAGCTGCTTCCGAATCAGGGTTTGCTGATCAATCTGCTGCCCCTGATGGAGGCCAGGGCCAGCTCTGAAATTGAAAACATCTTCACCACCACCGACAAGTTGTTTCAATTTGCCCAAGAAGACACTCACGCAGACCCCGCCACCAAAGAGGCGCTGCGTTACCGCACGGCGCTCTATCAAGGCTTCTTGCAGTTAAAGCAGCGCCCACTCTGCACCAGCACGGCGATAGAGGTGTGCTCAACCCTCAAGGGCGCGGATATGGCAATTCGCAAATTACCAGGCACTGTGATTGGCAACCAGAAAACCGGGCAGACGATCTATACGCCACCGGTTGGAGAAAAGGTAATACGAGACTTACTCAGCAACTGGGAGCGATTTCTTCATGAGAATGATGAGGCGGACCCTCTGATCAAAATGGCCGTGAGTCACTATCAGTTTGAAGCGATTCACCCATTTTACGATGGCAATGGCCGCACGGGTCGCATACTGAATGTGCTCTATCTGATTGAGCAGAATCTGCTTTCCCTGCCAATCCTGTACCTTAGCCGTTACATCGTGCAGAACAAGTCCGACTACTACCGCCTGCTGACCGCTGTCACCTCTCAAGAGGAGTGGGAAGCGTGGATTGTGTATATGCTCAAGGGCGTTGCCGAGGTGTCGCAATGGACCTGTAACAAGATTGCCGCCGTGCGCAATCTCATCGATTACACAACGACGTATGTCCACGAAAGTGTCCCGAAAATTTACAGCCATGAACTGATTCAGACGCTTTTTGAGCAACCCTACTGTCGAATCTCTTCACTCACTGAGAAGAATATTGCGCAGCGGCAAACGGCATCCGTTTATCTGAAAAAGCTGGTGGAAATCGGGGTGTTGAAGGAACAGCAATTCGGCAAGGAAAAGTTATTCGTACACACTAAGCTGCTGCAACTCATGACGGAAGACAGCAATAGTGTTATTCCTTATCGCTGACATCTCTCGGTCTACATATCCAAGTTACTCAATATTCTGAATCTGCTCCCGCATCTGCTCGATCAGCACCTTCAGGTCCACGGCATTCAGCGTCGTCTCCGCGACGATGGACTTGGAGGACAGGGTGTTGGCTTCACGGTTGAGCTCCTGCATCAGGAAGTCGAGACGGCGGCCCGAGGGCTCGTCCAGATGCAGGACGCGCGCCACCTCGTTGAGGTGCGTTTCCAGGCGGTCCAGCTCTTCGTCGATATCGCACTTCTGAGCATAGACGACGATTTCCTGTTCCAGACGTGCAGGATCGAGTTCAACTTTAAGATCGGCGAGGCGATCGCGCAGCACCTGCTGCTGGCGGGCGAGTATTTCCGGCATGCGCACACGCACGGTGTTGACGATCTCACGCACCGCATCGATACGTTTGCCGATGAATCCGAACAACTCCTGACCCTCGCGCTGGCGGGTCTGAATCAGGTCGGTCAGGGTCTCGTTGAAGAGAGCGAGCGCCTTCTCTTCCAGGTCTTCGGGCACGGCTGCGGATTCGCGCAGGACGCCGGGCCACTTCAGGAACTCCATGACGGTGAGGGCAGGACCGCCGCCGGTGAGTGACAGGATCTGGCCGCTGGCGTCATTGAGGCGGATCACCGCGGCCTCGTCAATCAGCAGGGCGTTGTGGCCCTTGTCGTCACATTCCAGGCGCAGCTGACAATCGACCTTGCCGCGCGAAATATGCTTGCGCAGGGCATCGCGGATGGCGGGCTCCAGAGAGCGCAGTGCGTCGGGAAGACGAAAGCCAGGCTCCAGATAACGGTGATTGACGGAGCGGATCTCCCAGACCAGCACCCCTCGGCCACAGTTGGTTTGCTTCCTGGCGAACGCGGTCATGCTCAACAACATAGAACAACCCTTTTCTTGTTACGGCTTTTAACGTCGGCCGTATGGTACCCCAATATTCGGTCACTGACTCGCCATCCCCAGCCATATCAAGGATAATCGCGCCTCAATTCAAACGACGTTTTTGCGAGGCAGTATGCAAGTCCAGATCAGACCCAGTCAGCGCCAGCCCGATCAGCTGCGCGATATCCGTATCACCCGCCATTACACCAAGCATGCCGAGGGCTCCGTCCTGGTCGAGTTTGGCGACACCAAGGTGATCTGCACCGCCAGCGTGGAGGAATCCGTACCACGCTTTCTGAAGGGCAGTGGCACCGGCTGGGTGACAGCGGAGTACGGCATGCTGCCGCGTTCGACCGGTTCGCGCATGGATCGCGAGGCGGTCAGTGGCAGACAGGGCGGCCGCACGCTGGAGATCTCTCGCTTGATTGGCCGCTCGCTGCGCGCGGCGATGGACATGAAGGCCCTTGGCGAAAACACCATCAAGATCGATTGCGACGTGATTCAGGCCGATGGCGGCACGCGCACCGCCTCCATCACCGGCGGCTGTGTCGCGCTGCATGATGCCATCAGCTTTCTGATGAAGAACGGCAAGCTGAAGAAGAACCCGATGAAGCAGCTGATCGCTTCCGTGTCTGTGGGAATCTACAAGGGCGTGCCGGTACTCGACCTGGATTATGCCGAGGATTCCAACGCCGAGACCGACATGAATGTGGTCATGACTGAGCGGCTGCGCTTCATCGAGCTGCAGGGCACGGGTGAGGAGAACGACTTCGACACCAGCGAGCTGCAGGCGATGATCGCTCTGGCGCAGAAGGGCATCAGTGAGCTGCTGGACAAGCAGCGCGAGGCGCTAGGTCTGTAAAAAACTCAAAGTTAAGCAACGGATATACAACAGTACGAGGTGCGGTCATGCAGGATTTTCAAAAAGCGTTTATCGAGTTTGTCATTCGCCACGAGATTCTGCGCTTTGGCAGTTTTACGCTGAAGTCGGGCCGCACCAGCCCCTATTTCTTCAATGCCGGGCTGTTCAATACCGGGGAGGCGCTGTCCTACATCGGTAACAGCTATGCAGCTGCTATTGCTAAATCGGGAGTCGACTACGACCTGCTGTTCGGGCCGGCCTACAAGGGCATTCCGCTGGTGTCGGTGACGGCGGCGGCGCTGGCGCAGCAGCATGGCATCAACAAGCCTTACTGTTTCAATCGCAAGGAGGCCAAGGATCATGGCGAGGGCGGGCTGACGGTGGGCGCACCGCTGCAGGGTCGGGTGCTGATCGTCGATGACGTGATCACGGCAGGGACGGCGATCCGCGAGGTGATGGAGTTGCTGCAACGCACGGGCGCGACGCCTGCCGGGATCGTGGTGGCGCTGGATCGTCAGGAGCGCGGCACCGGCAAGCTGTCGGCGATTCAGGAGATCCGCGAGCAGTATGGCATTCCAGTGATCAGCATCATCGCGCTGGAGCAGATCATCGCTTATCTCAGTCGGCAGGATAACCCGGCGCTTGCTGGCCATCTGGCGGATGTGCAGCGTTATCGCGAAGAATTTGGCGTCTAGTATTTCGAAAACTGTGCCTGTGGGAGCGGGCCTGCCCGCGATCAGATGACATCGCACAGAATTGATCGCTTGCAGGCAAGCTCCCACAGGCCAGGGATGCCTTCAGGCGAACGGCGCCAGCATTTCTTTTGACAGGTACTGCCACTGCTCGTCCCACTGTGCAGTGGGCTGGCGCTTGAACTCGCTGCGCACGAACTGCATCAGCCGTCCTTCGGCGCTCGCCATCAGCAGGTTCGCCATGATGGTCGGCGAGATCGCCGTCTTCAGATTCTCCCGGATCTGCGCTTCGCGCAGGATCTGCTTGATCTGCGCTTCCAGCCGGTCAAACAGCTGGCTGATGCGCAGCCGCAATCTCTCTGTTTCGCCCTGCAGGGCATCGCCAGTCATCAGGCGGGTCATGCCAGGGTTCTTCTCCGCAAACGTCAGCAGCAGCGTCAGGATCTTCTCACAGCGGCGTGCGGCCGAGGGTTCGTCTTCCAGAATGCGACTGATGCGGGTAAACAGCGTGTCCTCTATGAAGACGATGAGCCCCTCGAACATTTTGGCTTTGCTGGGGAAGTGCCGGTAGAGCGCAGCCTCCGATACCCCTACTTCTCTGGCGAGCGCGGCGGTGGTGATTCTCTCGCCCGGGCCGGTTTCCAACATGCGGGCGAGGGATTGAAGAATCTGTTCCTTGCGGGATGTGCGTGTTTCTGACGACATGATGGCGCTGAGTGTCCCTGAATCGATGGTGGCGTTGAAAGGCGTTCCCTAAAGGGCGGCGGTTTTCTTGTTGCTGATCAGTGTGCCGACGCCGGTGTTGGTGAATATCTCCAGCAACACGGAATGTTCCACACGGCCATCGATGATGTGCGCGCTGCGCACGCCGTTGTTGACGGCATCGAGCGCACATTCAATCTTCGGCAGCATGCCGCCGTAGATGGTGCCGTCGGCAATCATCTCATTGACCTGCGCAGTCGTCAGGCCTGTGACGACTGTGCCGGACTTGTCCATGACCCCCGCGATATTGGTCAGCAGCATCAGTTTCTCGGCGCCCAGCACCTTGGCAATCTCGCCGGCGACGGTGTCGGCGTTGATGTTGTAGGTGTTGCCGAAGCGGTCGGTGCCGATGGGGGCGATGACAGGGATGAAGTCGCTGTTCTTGAGCACGTCGAGCACTTCGCGGTTGATCTTCTCGATGGCGCCCACCTGACCCATGTCCAGCATCTTGGTGTCATCCGTGGCGCTTTTCTTCAGCAGCTTGGTCGCCTGGATCAGGTTGCCGTCTTTGCCGGTGATACCGATTGCCTTGCCCTGATTCTTGTTGAGCAGGCTGACGATCTCCTTGTTCACCAAGCCGCCGAGCACCATCTCCACCACGTCCATGGTTTTGCTGTCGGTCACCCGAATGCCATCGATGAACTCGGACTGGATATCGAGCTTGGTCAGCAGCGAACCAATCTGCGGGCCACCGCCGTGCACGACGACCGGGTTCATGCCGACCAGCTTCATCAGCACGATGTCGCGGGCGAAGCTGTTCTTCAGCACTTCGTCGGTCATGGCGTTGCCGCCATATTTGACGACAATGGTGCAGCCCGTGAACTGCTGGATGTAGGGGAGTGCTTCGGTGAGTACGTTGGCGATGTTCTTGGCAGCGGCAAAATCGAGAGGCATGGGTGAGTTTCCGTTGTGCTGGGGTTGGTCTTTAGGAATGCGCAGAGTATACAGGCTGAGCCGGATTTTTCACCCATTCCCCCTGCATTGGTCAGAGGTCAAAATCCAGCATGCTGTCGACCTGCAACAGCAGCTCACGGAACATGCTTTGAATATTTTGCAGGGATTTGCCGCTGGTGGCCTCAAAGCGCAGCAGCAGGGCAGGCGTGGTATTGGAGGCGCGGATCAGGCCCCAGCCGTCGGCGAAGTCGACACGGATGCCATCCAGAATGTTGATAGTCCCGTGCGGGAAGCTGGCTAGCGTCTTGATCTGCTCCATGAGCTGGAACTTCTTATCGTCGCTGACAGCAATGCGCAGCTCCGGTGTCACGATGCTTTGTGGCAGCGCACGCAGCAGCTCTTCGGCGCTCTGGTCCTGGCCGCTGAGCAGTTCCAGAAAGCGGGCGCCGACGTACATGCCATCGTCATAGCCGTACCAGCGGTCCTTGATGAAGACATGCGCCGAGAACTCTGCACCTACCACGGCGCCGGACTCCTGCATCTTCTGCTTCATGAAGGAATGGCCGCTGCGGCTCATGACCGGTTGACCACCGTATTCCCGGATCAGTGGCGACAGCAGCGTGCTGCACTTGACGTCAAAGACGACGTTCGGATTCTCGTAGCGCGGCACGATGTCCTTGATCAGAAGCATCAGCAGGCGATCGGTGTCGATCACGCTGCCGGCATTGGTGACCAGCACTACACGATCACCATCGCCGTCCAGGGCGATACCGAGATCCGCTCCGTGGGCCTGCACCGCGCAAATGATGTCTTGCATGTTTTCGGCGACGGTAGGGTCCGGATGGTGGTTGGGAAAGCGACCGTCCACCTCGCAATACAGAGGGATCACGTCGCAGCCCAGTGCCTCGAAGAGTTCCGGTGCAAGCAGGCCGGGGACCGCATTGGCGCAATCGACCACCACCTTGAGTCTGCGCTGCAGACGGATGTCCTGGCGCAGACGATTGATGTAAAGAGACTTGAAGTCCATTCGCGTCAGTGAGCCCTTGCCTGTTACGAATTTGCCGGTGTCAGCGCGCTCGCGAATATACTGGAGCTCCTCGGGTGTCAGGCATGTGCGCTGACGAATTATCTTGATGCCGTTGTAGTCGGGGGGATTGTGGCTGGCAGTCAGCATCAGTCCGGAACCCCATTCCGAAGTGTGTGCGGCGAAGTACAGCAAGGGAGTTGGAATGGTGCCCAGGTCGATCACGTTGAGCCCGGTGGACAGGACTCCCTTCAGAAGCGCAGCCCTGAGGACGGGGCTGGATATACGACCATCGGAGCCGAACAGAACAGTTTGCTCTCCTTCTTCCCGAGCCAGGCTGGCCATGGCTTTCCCGATAATCTCGATACTACTGGACGTGAGCGTGTCCCCCGCAATTCCACGGATGTCATAGGCTCTGAAGATCGAAGGAGGGACGACCAAGGGTGACAAGGCGCTGATAGCGGCGCTGTGAAGTATGCTCATGTTGTGCTTTTTTCCGTCTGCGGGGATCAGGCCCCGGTTTCACACTGTCTCTGACGCCCTCAGTATAGGCGCCATGTCTGTCCAATATGAGCGCTGTGTCACATTCCGTCAAATTTGCGATAAATGTGTTAGGCGTTGGCAGCGTCGAAGCGTGCGCGAATCAACTCAAGCATCTGTCGTGCGACTACGCGCTTGTTGGCCGGGCCAAGCACTTCCCTGCCGTTCGCCCATAGCGAGGTCGCAGTAATGTCGTCGCTGCCGAGGGTGACGCGGGCGTCGTTGGCAAACAGCAGGTCGAGGTTCTTGCGCTGCAACTTCTCCAGGCCGAAGTCTTCAATATTGTCTGTTTCCGCTGCGAAGCCCACGGTGAAGGGGCGCTTGGTGAGATTGGCGATGGTGCTTACGATGTCGGGGTTCTTGATCAGCGTCAGCAACATCGAGTCCTCAGACTTCTTGATCTTCTGCTCGGCGATCCGCTCGGGTCGGTAGTCGGCGACGGCGGCCACTCCTATGAAGATGTCGCACTCCTTAATGCGCTGCAAGCTCGCGGCCAGCATCTCGTCGGCGCTGATGACGTCAATACGCTGGACGCGTTCGGGGGTTGGCAGCGCAACCGGCCCGCTGATCAGGGTCACGAGCGCGCCAGCGGCGGCCGCCTCGGTTGCAAGCGCATAGGCCATCTTGCCCGAGCTGCGATTGCTGATGAAACGCACGGGGTCGATTGCCTCCTGCGTGGGGCCGGCCGTGATGGTGATGTGCAGACCCGCCAGCAAGCCGCTCACGAAAATGTTCGCACTGTGTTCCAGCAACTGCTGTGGTTCGAGCATCCGTCCGGGGCCCGTGTCACCACAGGCCTGTTCACCACTTGCGGGCCCGAACACCAGCACGTTCCGTGCGTGCAGAATATCGAGATTGGCCTGGGTGGCCGGATTGCTCCACATTGCCTGATTCATCGCGGGTGCTATTGCGACTGGCGCCTTGCTGGCCAATATCAATGTACTGAGAATATCGTCAGCCCGTCCCGCGGCGAGTCTGGCCATGAAATCGGCGCTGGCCGGGGCGATAAGGATCAGGTCTGGCCACCGGGCCAGCTCGATATGACCCATACCCGCCTCTGCGTCAGCGTCGAGCAGTTCGGTGTGTACGCGATTGCCGGACAATGCCTGTAGCGTAAGAGGCGTGATGAATTCGGTGGCGGCTGCCGTCATGACGACGCGAACCTCCGCCCCTGCCTTCACAAGCAGGCGGGTCAGCTCGGCGCTCTTGTAGGCAGCGATACCCCCGGTGATGCCTAACAATACTCGTCGTGTGCTGAGACTGTTCATGTTGGAGCTGACCTGCTCTGGTCCGTATTTGAGGGCGAAGACAAGGCTGGAAAGACTAACAGCATGCCCCGCCGGTTTCAATTTGAGCGGGCGAGGGGGTTCCTGCCGAAGCGCATCTGGGATTCTTTGCTATTATCGAAGCATG
The DNA here is from genome assembly GCA_903876785.1 of uncultured Gammaproteobacteria bacterium. Taxonomy (GTDB): domain Bacteria; phylum Pseudomonadota; class Gammaproteobacteria; order Pseudomonadales; family Pseudohongiellaceae; genus UBA5078. Next base: position 14,858 of record CAIRBI010000037.1, on the reverse strand, counting down.
ATCAGGCATAGCCAGGGAGGCTTCATGAGTATCAAGGATTGGCCAGAAAACGAACGTCCACGGGAAAAGCTGCTGAGTGCGGGTGCTGCGGTATTGTCGGATGCGGAGCTGTTGGCGATTTTTCTGCGATCGGGGATCAAGGGCCGGACAGTTCTTGATCTATCCCGTGATCTGCTGCTGCGCTTCGGAAGCCTGACCCGTATCCTGACGGCAACGCCGGAGCAGTTTTGTTCGCAGGACGGTCTGGGTCTGGCGAAGTATGTACAACTGCAGGCTATGCTGGAGTTGTCGCAACGCCATTTGCGCGAGCAACTGGAGGATCGCGATGTCCTGACCAGCTCGGAGCTGACTCGCCAGTACCTGCGCGCCCGGCTGGGAAAGTATGAGCATGAGGTGTTCGCGTGCCTGTTTCTGGATAACCAGCATCGCGTGGTCAATCTGGAGGAGTTGTTTTCAGGCACGATCGATGGGGCAGCGGTCTATCCCAGGGAGGTGGTCAAGCGGTGTCTGCACAACAATGCGGCGGCGGTGATATTCGCCCACAACCATCCGTCGGGCATCGCTGAGCCAAGCCAGGCGGATGTCTCCATTACCCAGCGTCTCAAGATTGCGCTGAATACCATTGATGTCAGGGTGTTGGATCATATTGTGGTGGGTGGCAGGGACGTGGTGTCTTTCGCCGAGAGAGGCCTGCTGTAAGTGATCTGTCTGCGAAGACAGCTTTTGTGTTGCTATTGGCAGGCCGTTTTGGTATAAAACGCAGCTCTTTTTTTGGCAAGTTGGCAGCAAGACTCCGCTGGGCGTCATGCATAAGGCTTGCCGCCGATCATTCGGGTTATGTAACGAGGCAAGGCAATGGCAAACGTATGTATAGTAACCGGTAAGAAACCGCTTACAGGCAACAATATTTCTCACGCGAACAACAAAACCAAGCGCCGCTTTTCTCCCAACATCCATACGCATCGCTTTTGGGTGGAGTCTGAAAATCGCTTTGTGAAACTTAAACTTTCCACAAAGGGCATGCGCATCATCGACAAGAATGGCATCGACGCCGTACTGTCTGATATTCGCGCCAACGGCGTAAAAATCTAAATTAAAGAACCAATCCGGTATCCGGAATCAGGTGGTGAGCAGCAATGCGTGATTTAATCAAACTGGTGTCTACAGCTGACACAGGACATTTCTACACAACAGACAAGAACAAGCGCACGATGCCGGACAAGATGGAGATCAAGAAGTACGATCCCGTCGTCCGCAAGCACGTGATCTATAAAGAAGCCAAGATAAAGTAAGGCCTGCGACTCCCTGCGCGGGAGTCGAGGATCTGAAATCGAAAGCCTGCCTTGCCTGAACGCCGGGGCTCTGCCAACAGAGTCCCGGCGTTTCCATTTACGGAAGAATCACAACGACAACAGCCTCAGGCCAGTCTTTCTTTGCTTAGATCCTTGAGCAGTTTACTCGTGGTTGTAAGCATTTTGGCGTTCTCGACGAACTCCTTTTTCAGTTTGCCAACTGTCGTGGAGACGGTGCCGTAGCGCTTGAGCTTGAACAGTTTGGCTATAGACTGCAGTGTGACTGCAGAAAGCTGCTGGCATAGATACATGGCGACCCAACGTGGGACATTTTTGGAGCCTGGGCCTCTGGCTGCCGTGTAGATGCTTTCTTCGGTCACTTTGAACTGCTGAGCTACTGCGGCAATGATCTGCTTGCAGGATGGGCGCCACTTTGCGTTGGTGCCAGGTGATATTCCTCTGACCTTGGTCGCCGAGCGCTTGGTTTTCGCGCCTTTCTTGAATTTTTCATCACCCATGATGGATGACAGGTTCTTCTTGCCATAGAAGTGCGCCATCTCCTCGTCGATGCCCGCCGTCGTGTATTCGGCAAACCTTGCGATGCGCTTCGCGCCAGTAGCATCAACCTGTGCCATCACCTCTTCGCGGATCAGCCATGCAGGAGCTTTGGCTTTGTTCACGTAGGCCTGGAAGCTGGACCATTGCCAGGACTCCAATTCGGATTTCTTGACACCTTGGTGGATGTAGCGGGTCAGTGGCAGGAGATACTTCTCAGGCTGCACCAGCACGGCTTTGTATCTGCCTTTGAACAACGAACCTTCTGTCTTTTTCAGGCGCTGATAGTGTTGCGTGTACAGACCGTCAACCTGACGCATGAAGCGGCTGAGATTGGCCTCTGGTGTTTTGATCAGGAGGTGGTACTGGTCCTTCCGAAGGCAGTAGGCATGAACCTCTACATTCAGCCTGAAACAGGTCTCTTCAAGCCCGCCCAGAAAGGCCTCAAAATACCGGGAAGTGGGGAAGATCCGCTGATCATCGAGCCCAACATTGGAGACGTGATAGTAAGCATCTGAGTATTCTATACGTAGTGGTCTGCCCATTGATTTGCTTCCCGGGTCCTGTTTTTATTATGAATGTAACCTGTTGTTTGCCCATTGAACTAGAGCTGACCCTAATCCGATGAGAGTACTGATAGCTGAATTGGAAAGGGACGTCAACCGGTATGCGGCATACGAAATGAATATGGGACGAGAGTTGTAAACATCGCGGATGTTCAGTGGCAGGGAAAGAGCAAAGAGGGCGCGGTATAAAAGGACTTTTTAAGGGCAGAAACGCTGTGTTACTAACTACTTATTCCACTGGAGCATGAGAGCGAGCATAGGCACCTTTCTATCCATTGCTGACCATTCACCTTGGGGGTCAGGGAGCCTCTGCGACAAAGATCGCTCTTTTCGGTGCTGGCAGGCCTTCGACAGTCAAAGAATGGTCCGTTGGTTCTAGGCTGTCAATCAGCGACTGGAAGCGCATCCAATCGGTAGTGCGCTGTTCTGCGATACTCGTGACGCTGACATCTATGACTCGAATGTTCGTGTAACCGCAGCGCTGCAGCCAATTCTCGGTGGTCGCGCATGATGGAATGAACCAGACATTTGGCATGCGGCTGTAACGGTCTTTTGGTGTCAGTGCATACCCTTCCGGACCATCCACAATCAGCGTTTCCAGAATGAGTTCACCCTTGGGCTTCAGGCAGCCCTGCAACTGTAGCAGGTGGTCGATGGGTGAGCGCCGGTGATAAAGCACGCCCATGGAAAAGACGGAATCGAAGCAGTGTGTTTCTTCGGGTAGCTGTTCGAGCGTTGCAGGCAGGACGTATACCGGCACATCTGGCACGTAGCGCTTGATAGCCCGGAACTGCATGGCATAGGCGAGTTGCGGATCCACTCCCACGGCCAGCCTGGCCCCTTCACCTGCCATCCTGAAGCAGTGATATCCGCTGCCGCAACCGACATCCAGAATCGTCCGGCCGGCCAGCGGAGAAATCTGTCCTCGCAAGCGCTCCCATTTCCAATCCGAGCGCCACTCGGTATCAATGCGGAGCCCGAACAGTTCGAAGGGCCCTTTGCGCCATGGCATCAGCAAACGAAGACAATCCTGCATCGCCGTCAATTCTGCGGGCGAGCAATCCTCGGCGGCTCCTATACTGACGCCGTTCAGGAGATCGATGCGGCCTGGCTGCACAGCCGGCATGCCATTGACGGCCCGGCGCCAGCGGGGCAGGTCACCGTTGTTGCGACTATCAAACCATTCGTCGGTGCTGAATGTCAGCAAGGGCTCAAGTGGAGTGCCTTCAATCAACTCGCGCAGGTGTCTGTAGCTCATGAGGATTACTTGAAGGCGACCATTGAGGCGAAGTTGAAGCACTGGAACCAGGTGTCACAGCTGCGAAAGCCTGCCTCCTGCATGCGTGCCTTGTGGGTAGCGATGGTCTCGGGGATCAGCACATTTTCAAGCGCCGAGCGCTTCTGGCTGATTTCCAATTGAGAGTAGCCTTGCACCTGCTTGAACTGATGGTACATGTCGATAAGAAGCTCGTCCAAATGGGCATCGGCAAAACGGATTTTCTCCGAAAGAATGAGAATGCCGCCGGGCTGCATGCCGTCGTATATCTTGCGAACAAGCCCGGCTCGCCTCTCTTGTGCAATGAATTGCAGCGTGAAGTTGAGAACCACCACTGAGGCGTTGTTGATCTCAATGTCATCGAGATCGGCGCACACCAGTTGGATGTTGCCGCTGTCGTGTCTGCCGTCGAGCGCCTGTTGGAAGCGTTCGATCATCGCTGCAGAGTTGTCGACGGCAATCAGCTGGTAATCTTTGTGGGAGATATGATGGGTCATCGTCAGCGCGGCGCCGCCCAGGGAGCATCCGAGGTCATACACCATGGAGCCAGGAGAGCAATACCTGTCAGCCAGCATGCCGATCATGGAGATGATCGTGGCATAGCCTGGCACGGAACGGTTGATCATGTCTGCGAAGACATCCGCCACCTTTTCATCGAAGACGAAGTCCTGCAACGGCCGCTCACTGGCGTAGATTCTGTCCTGCTTGGGCTCGTTCATGATTTCTGCTGGCGGACTTGCAGTTTCGCCTCGAAAGGGTTTTGCGTATTATGCGTCAATTCATGACACATTCAAATCAGCTACCTTACGCATACACAGTTGTCCGCGCCAGACGCAAGACGATGGTCGTTCACGTCCGCCACAACAACGTGGAAGTGCGTGCACCACTGTTCGTGAGTGATGCTCAGATCAAGGACTTTGTAGATCGGCACACGCAGTGGATACTCCGCAAACTCGAGCACAAGGCGGGTCAGGAGGCGCAGCGTCTGGCTCTCTCTGACGGAGGCAACATCTACTACAAGGCGAGGACATTGACGGTTCGCTTTGTCAGCGATTCCCGCGATGATATTGTGGTTACTGATAAAGAATTTCGTATCCATGGACGCCGCTTGAACGCAGAGACTGCGGCGAGGATCATGCAGCGCTGGCTCTTGATGCAGGCGCGGGAGCACCTGCCAGCGCGAACGCAGGCGTTGGCGAATTACCTCCAGGTCGGTTCGAAATTGAAGGAGGTAGTATTCCGGAAAACCAAAACCAAGTGGGGACACTGCACGTCATCCGGACGCATTCAATTCAATTGGCTGATCATGATGGCACCTGATGCCATCATCGATTACATGATTGCGCATGAGGTCACCCATCTGCTGCACATGAATCATTCCAAACGATTCTGGAGCCTTCTGGAGTCCGTGTGCCCGGATTATCGCACCTACGTCAAGTGGCTCAAAAAGCATGAACATCGACTCTGGATTTAAGGATGCCGGAGTAAAGCCGCAGGGCGACAAGGAGAGCGGCTGTGAAGCATGCTTTTAAGGAGGTCGCCGCGCATTGTGGTGTTGAGCTTGAGAAAGATGAGGTAATCTACAAGACGGTGTCCGAGTGACCAACTATAACAATCCTGAGTTCACATAACAGACACGGACTTCTGACAGGACTTTCCCATGCCAATGGAATCCGCTAGAGATTTGCCCAAAGTCTTCTCCTTGCTGCGCCCGGCCGACGTGATTTTTGCTTTTTTCATTCTGCTGTTTATCAGCTCGATACTGGGAAACTTCCTTTACACCTGGGACGTCGTGGGCTACATCGGCGCCGCATTGTCCTGGCAAACCAGCGACCCTCTTGCAGTCCATACCCAGACCTATGAACTGTTGCGGCTCGAGTTGCCGGAGCAGGCTTTCGCCGGACTGGTGAGTGGACCATACGCGACGGCGATGGCGTCGAACGCAGACCAGTTCTACAGTCAACTGGACATGTACCGGATCAAACCGCTTTACGTCGGTCTGCTCAATTTGCTCGATGCCTTTGGACTTTCTCTGGTCGATGCAGGCAAAGTGCTTTCCGTTGTTCCTGCGGCACTGCTGTGCATTCTGGTCTATGTATGGCTGAAGCGCCATGTCTCTGCCAATTTCGCGCTGTCGATTACCGTCCTTCTGAGCTTGTGCTCGCGTCTGTTCGATGTGGCGCGTGTGATACTGCCGGACTCGTTGTCGGCTTTGATTCTGGTATTTGCCGTATACCTGCTGCTGGGGCGACCAGCGGCTACAAAATGGGCACTCATTCTGCTGGTGCTCTCGATTCTGGTGCGGACCAACAACATACTGTTTGTGACGCCACTGCTGATCTATGTGAGTTACGCCGAAAGCAGACGCAGTGGGTGGCAGAGTATGGAAGCACGAGGGCCTGCTATCGCACTGGTGGTTGCGGTGATCTGTTACTTCGTTGTCAGCGCCATGTTCAATCACCAATGGTGGCGGCTTTTCCATCACACGTTTATCGAGAGCATCGCCGATATGAATGCGTTCGCGATGAGCTTCTCTTTCGATCAGTACCTGCAGGTGCTGGGCACACGACTCCGACAAATTGTGATCGGAAATTTTGTCATGGTGACGATGCTGTTACCGTTTTTGCTGTTCGCCGTACTGGCACTGCTTGCCAGCCGAGGCAGGTTTGCTGCGCTGCGCATGACTGTGGCGATCTGCTTTCTCAATTTCGTTTGCTATTTTCTGATGTTCCCGCTCGTTGAAAGCTGGGACAGGTTTTTCATCCCTTTTTATATTTTCATCGTCGTGCTGGCTGTGCAGAGTGTGTCAGTGCCGAGCATGGCCGACAATGATCAAGTTACCGCTTCCGGAGTATGAATATGCGACACCTGCTGATGACTCTGTTGTTATCTGCCACCTCTCTTTCTGTCACCGTGCCCTCTGTCAGCGCACAGGAGATTCCACGTGCGACTCCAGAGGAGGTCGGTCTCTCCAGCGCCGGACTGGCAGAGGTGACGGCCAACCTGCAGTCTCACGTCGATGCGGGGCATATTGCCGGCGCGGTTGCGGCGGTGGTGCGTGACGGCAAGCTTGTCTACTTCGAGGCCCTCGGTGAGCGCGATATCGAAACGGCGAGCGCCATGCCCGAGGATGCGTTGTTTCGCATCTACTCGATGACCAGGCCTGTCACCAGTCTCGCTGCAATGATTCTGTGGGAAGAGGGCAAGTTTCAGCTGGATGACCCGATTTCCCGCTATTTGCCGCAGTTCGCCGAACAGCGCGTATTCCTCGACTCATCAGCGCCTGACATGGCACAGACGCGTGAGCGAGTCGGTGATATCACAGTAGCAGATCTGATGCGGCACACGTCGGGTCTCGGCAGTCGCAGCTCGGACATCTACGTTGCCGAGCAGGTACGGTTGCGGTCCATCACACTGGAACAGCTGGCCAATAATGCGGCCCGCGTGCCACTGTTCGAAGATCCGGGCACGACCTTCCGCTATGGGCTCTCGGCCACCATTCTGGGGCGTCTTGTCGAAGTGTGGTCGGGCATGCCCTACGACGAGTTTTTGCAGCAGCGCGTGTTCTCGCCTCTTGGCATGACAGATTCAGTTTTCTGGGTAGATCCTGCGCGCGTGGATCGTCTCGCGACCGTCTACAGGCCAGCGAGTGACGGCACTCTGCGCCCGCATGAAATGGAGGAAATTCCCTTTACTGAAAAAGTACCACTCATTGAAGGAGGGGTAGGGCTGGTATCGTCAACGCTCGATTTCGTGAAGTTCTCGCAGCTCTTTCTCAGCGGCGGTGAGTTGCATGGCAAGCGGATTCTGAAACCAGAGACAGTGACGTTGATGATGCAGGACAGCATTGCTCTCGCGCTGCAGCCGATCGGCGATTCAGGATACATGGCGGCTTCCGGATGGACGCTTGGAGGCTTCGCTTACGCGCTTGATCCTGCACGCTACGATCACACCGTCAGTCCCGGAGAGGTCTGGTGGGATGGTTCGGCCGGTACTCGCTTCTGGATCGATCCCGTGCAGGGAATCGTGACGGTGATCATGGCGCAGATTTCGCCGGCCGACGGTGAAGGGTTTCGCGAAGAATTCAAGAATGGCGTGTATGACGCCATTCTTGAACGACGCTGAGATATTGGCTATTCCGCTTTGATGAACACCAGGTCGTGTACGGCATGGCCAAGACGCTGCCCGCGCCTTTCAAACTTCGTGAGCGGGCGCTCTGCGTCGGTGCTGTACAGGCCGGCACCTGAAGCATTCACATAGCCGGGCGCTGCACTCATCACTTCCATCATGTGTTCCGCATACGGCACCCAGTCGGTTGCCATGTGTACACGCCCGCCGATGGCCAGTTTCTGCCGCACGAGCTGCATGAATTCGGGTTGTACCAGACGCCGCTTGTTGTGTTTCTTTTTGTGCCACGGATCCGGGAAAAAAATCTGCACGGTGTCGAGTGCATTGTCGGCGACGCAATGCTGCAGAATTTCCTTGGCGTCGTGACAGTAGATGCGCAGGTTGTGCACGGACAGTGCTTCGATCTCGTGCAGGATTCTGCCGACCCCCGGTTTGTGCACTTCCACGCCGATGAAGTTCTTGGCGGGATTGGTCCGTGCCATGGCGAGTAACGAATCGCCCATTCCGAAACCGATCTCCATGACCACGGGTGCCTGCCTGCCGAACAAGGCCGTACAATCGAGAGGGCCTTTGATGTCGGCGATGCCGTACGTCGACCAATAATTGTCGAGCGCGTGCTGCTGCGAGGTCGTCAGGCGGCCGCCACGGATCACGTAGCTGCGGATGGTTCTGGGGTGTTCAATTTCAGGTGTCGTGGTCATCAAAAGGTCGCTGTCAAAAGGTTGCCATTAAAAGAAAGTCCCGTCTATGGGAGAGGACGCGCTGGCATAGAGACGACGAGGCATGCGTCCCGCGAGGAATGCCTCGCGGCCACTCTCGACAGCCTTCTTCATGGCGGATGCCATCAGCACGGGATTGCGCGCCTCGGCAATGGCGGTATTCATCAACACGCCGTGGCAGCCAAGCTCCATGGCAATGGCAGCGTCCGATGCGGTGCCGACGCCGGCATCGACGATGATCGGCACCGTGGCATTTTCGAGAATCATGCGGATGTTGTAGGGGTTGCGAATGCCAAGGCCGGATCCGATTGGCGCCCCCAATGGCATTACCGCCACACAACCCAGTTCTTCGAGGCGCTTCGCGATCAGTGGGTCGTCACTGGTGTAAACCATGACGTCGAAGCCGTCTTTCACCAGCTCTTCTGCGGCGATGAGGGTTTCGGTGACGTTGGGATAAAGGGTCTTCTGGTCGCCCAGCACTTCGAGTTTCACCAGCTTGTGGCCGTCAAGCAGTTCGCGCGCCATGCGACAGGTGCGTACCGCGTCGGCGGCGTTATAACAGCCTGCCGTGTTGGGCAATATGGTGTACTTGGTTGCAGAGATGACCTCAAGCAGACTCGGTTCGCCAGCATGCTGCCCGAGATTCACGCGGCGAATCGCCACCGTGATCATCTCCGCTCCGCTTGCGATGAGCGCATCGAGATTCTGCTGAAAGCTCTGGTATTTGCCGCTGCCGATGATAAGGCGGGATTGATAGTCCTTGCCTGCGATACGCAGAGGGGCATCAAGAGGGCTGTGACTGCTTGTCATGATTTGACCTGTTCGATAACTGATTCTGGGAAGGTTGGCGTGCGGGCAGGCAAACCTAGCCGCCGCCAATGGCATAGACGATTTCAATGCAATCATCTTGTTGCAGGCGCTGCAGGGCGTGCTGGCTGCGCGGAACAATAGTCTGATTCAATTCCACGGCTACCTTGATGGAGCCAAGTGCAAGCATCTGCAGCAGATCGATAAGAGTGGCATCCGCCGGCAGCTCTATAGCGTCACCATTGACAATCACGCGCATAAAAAACCTTCAGGCTGGCAGACGCAGCAGAGTCCACGCCAGCAAGCCCCAGCCCGCCAGGAAGGCTACGCCGCCGAGCGGAGTGATGGCGCCAAGCCAGCGGATGCCGGTCAGGCTCAGCACATAGAGGCTGCCGGAAAATACCACGATGCCGGCCAGGAACAGATAACCACTGATGCGGACGGCAGACTGGTTGGGGTAGTAAAGGGCGAGCAGACCTATGCCGAACAGCGCCAGTGCGTGATACATGTGGTATTGCACACCGGTCTGGAAAGTATTGAGCAACTCGGGCGTGACGATGTTCTTCAGCCCGTGCGCCGCGAACGCGCCGAGTGCCACGGCGAGGAAGCCATTGATGCTGGCGAGTACCAGAAACAGATTGTTCATTGCGGATTCTCTTGGTTGGAAACAAAAAAGCCGCTCAAGTCTTCACTCGGCGGCTTTCTGGCGTTGAGCCTGAGCCCTGCGGATCAGGCCAGAATCATGGCCTTGACCTTGTCCATGGCGTTCTTTTCTAGCTGTCGAATACGCTCGGCAGAGACGCTGTACTTTGCCGCCAGTTCGTGGAGAGTTGCCTTGTCATCTGCCAGCCAGCGGCTGGTGATGATGTCGCGGCTGCGCTCGTCCAGTTCGCTCATTGCCACATAGAGGCTGTTGTTCTTGGTCTCTTCCCACTCCGCAGCCTCCAGAGACTCCGCGATGTCGGACGCAGCGTCTTCCAGGAAGTAGGCAGGCGATTTGTAGGCCACGTCGTCGTCAGCATCCGGGTCGGCATCGAAGGCCATGTCGCTGGAACTCATGCGACCTTCCATCTGGCGGACGACCTTGGCGTCCACGCCCAGTTCATCGGCCATCGTCTGAGCTTCGTCATTGGTCAGCCAGCCCAGACCCTTTTTGGAGCTGCGCAGGTTGAAGAACAGTTTGCGCTGTGCCTTGGTGGTCGCGATCTTCACGATGCGCCAGTTGCGCAGAATGAACTCATGCATTTCAGCCTTGATCCAATGCACGGCAAAAGACACCAGGCGCACGCCCACGTCCGGATTGAAGCGTTTTACGGCCTTCATGAGGCCGACATTGCCTTCTTGAATCAGGTCAGCCTGGGACAGGCCATAGCCGGAGTAGCTTTTGGCCAGATGCACGACGAAGCGCAGGTGCGCGAGCACCAGCTGCCGGGCGGCATCCACGTTGTTTTCGTAGTAATACTGGTTAGCCAGTTCCTTTTCCTGCTCCGGAGTCAGCATGGCAATGCTGTTCACGGACGCAATGTAAGCTGTCAAATCACGTCCCGGAACTATCGGGCCCATCACTTGTAAACTTCTTCCAATACTCATATTCAGCCTCTTACACTGGTTGATCGGTACGCGCAGCCCGCAACGGCACTGCCACCCTTTCAATCTGTACAATTTCGCAATCTGTACAATTTCATTCTAGCACTGCTTCTTTCTCTTAGGCTATCGGGGCACGCAAGCAGCACGCTGCCTCAAGCCAGGTGGTCTGTGCTGGATTGGGGCGCCCATCCAGCACTTCAAGTCCCAAGATGCGCTGAAATGTAAAATAGCGCAAATTGCTTAAACAAATCTTAACGATGCAAATTGTCAACCTGTTGTCAGCGTCATGCCGTCAACGTGGCTCGATCGCTGACAAGTGCTGACGCACCGATATCCATGCTCCCAGCCAGCCCAGCAACGCACTGCCTGCGAGCAGTATGAGACCGGGCAGCAGCGACAAGCCGTGCACGCTGTGTTGATTGTCATACAGCGCCAAGAGAGCATCAAGCGGGCCGCTCAGTGCCAGCATGATCAGGCTCAGCAGCAGCCAGGCCAGCAGGCCGCCTCCCAGTCCGTACCAGAAACCGGTATAGAGGAAGGGGCGCGCCACATAGCTGTCGGTGCCGCCCACCAGTTTCACCACCACGATCTCGGCGCGGCGACCCTCGATCGCCAGCCGTATCGTGTTGCCAACCACGAACAGCACGGCCAGGGCCAGGACCAACATCAGGGCGGCAGACATCCGCTGTGCCAGGTCGAGGAAGCGCTGCAGGCGTGCGATCCACGCCAGATCCAATTGTGCGGACTCCACTCCGGCAAGTGCATTGAGCTCGGCCAGCAATGCCGCACCAGATGCCTCATCGATGTCTTGCGGGCTCAGGACGATGACGGCGGGCAGAGGGTTCTCGTCCAGTTCGCTCAACACGTCGCCGAGGCCCGAATACTCGCGAAATTCCTCGGCTGCCTGTGCCGACGATATGTACGCGCCAGTGCTGATATCGGGCCGTGCCAGCAGCTGCTCGCTCAGGTTGCGACCCTCGGCCTCGGAGAAGGAATCGGCCAGATAAAGTGTGATTCTGGATGACTCGCTGACGCCTTCGCTGAGGATCTGCAGGTTGTTCATTGCCACAAACAAGGTCGTGGGCAGCAACAACGCGATGCCGATGACAGCGATCGTCATGGCGGAGGCGGCGGGCTCGCCGATCAGCTTGCGGATGCTCTGCAGGGCTACTGCCCGATGGCTTTGCCACAGGGACTTGAGTCTGCCCATCGATGTCTGCTGGCGCTGCCTGGCGCCTGACTCAGGCATGCGCTTGCTCATGGCGCGCTCCCCGGACTGCGCTCCACTTCCGCCCGGCGGCTGGCACCTGGTGGAACGGGATAGGTAGCGTCGTTGACCAGCTGACCGTTGTGCAATGTGAGAATGCGGTGGCTGAGGCGGGTGATCAGCGAAAGGTCATGGCTGGCGATCAGCATGCTGACGCCGACCTGATTGAACTGCTCTAGAAGAGTCATGATCTCTGCGGCCAGATCGGGGTCGAGGTTGCCGGTGGGCTCGTCTGCGAGCAGTATCTGCGGCCGGTTCACCACCGCCCTGGCAATGCCGATGCGCTGCTGCTCGCCGCCAGACAGTGCCATGGGGTTCATCTTTTCCTTTTTCAGCAGGCCGACCTTGTCCAGCGCTGCGCGCACGCGCCTGTCTGCTTCGTGCTTCGGGTAACCTTCAATCTGCAGGGGCAGGGCGACGTTGTCGAAGACCGTACGATCAAACAGCAGCTGGTGATCCTGAAAGACCACGCCGATACGGCGCCGATAGAAAGGGATCTGGTCACGTGGCATGCGCGCAAGGTTCTTGCCGTTGACGACGATCTCGCCCTGGCTGGTCTTCTCCATCAGCATGACCAGCTTCAGCAGCGTGCTCTTGCCCGCGCCGGAGCGCCCGGTGAGGAAGGCCATTTCTCCGTCGCCAAGCTCGAAGCTCACCTGGCTCAGGGCCTGGTGTCCGCCAGGATAACGCTTGCTGACGTTGTCAAACTTGATCATGGCCTGGCCTGAGAGTCGCGCTTATTGGGGTGCCTGCATTACATCAAAATGTCGCTGATCAATTATCGCTGAAAAGAGCCTGAACAAACTGTTCGGCTTCGAACGGCCGCAGATCGTCGACCTTTTCGCCGACGCCGAGGTAGCGAATCGGCAGCTTCAGCTCCTTGGCAATCGCGAACACCATGCCGCCCTTCGCGGTGCCATCCAGCTTGGTCAGTGCGATACCGGTGACGTTGACGGATTTGTGGAAGGTGCGTGCCTGATTGAGGGAGTTCTGGCCGGTGGTGGAGTCCAGCACCAGCAGCGTCTCATGAGGCAGATCGGGGTCGAGTTTGCGAAGGACGCGCACAATCTTCTCCAGCTCCAGCATCAGATTGTCCTTGGTGTGCAGACGGCCGGCGGTGTCGGCGATCAGCACGTCGGCGCCACGCGCACAGGCTGACTGGTACGCGTCAAAAATAACCGACGCACTGTCCGAGCCTGTGGGCTGGGCGATGACGGGCACATGGTTGCGCTCGCCCCAGACCTTGAGCTGTTCAACGGCAGCTGCGCGGAAGGTGTCACCGGCTGCCAGTACCAGCTTGTGTCCCTCGCCCTGCAGGCGTTTGGCGAGTTTGCCGATGGTCGTCGTCTTGCCGGCGCCGTTCACGCCCACTACGAGAATGACATAGGGCTTGTCTGACTTCCTGATGACAAGCGGTACCTCGCAGGGGCGCAGCATGGCGGCGAGTTCGACCTTGAGGCTGTCGAGCAGCGCCTGCGGATTGGCGAGTTGCTTGCGATCCAGCTTCTGGGTCAGCGCCTTGACGATGTGATCGGTGGCCTCCAGCCCCATGTCGGCCGAGAGCAGCTGGGTCTCGATGTCATCCAGCAGGGACTGATCGATGGTCTTGCGGCCGAGGATCAGGCTGCTCAGCGAATCGGTCAGCGCGCTGCGCGTCTTGCTGAGGCTCTGGCGCAGGCGGGCAAACACCCCAAGCGTGGTGTCCTCGGCCGGTATCGCAGGAAGCGTACTGTTGGCCTGCTCTGGCGAAGCAGAGGTTTCAGGCGATTTTTTCTTGAGGAAACTGAACATGGGTAAACGTCTTCCGGCGCGCTGTCGTAGCTGGCCATGCTACCATTTCCGCCGTTCCATAAACAGAAACTCAGCCATGGTGCTGTGAGACAGTAGAAATCGCGCATGAAGAAATCCACCGGGAGACCCGACAATAGCCTGCGCATCATTGCGGGCAAATGGCGCAGTCGCAAACTGACCTTTCCGGATGTCACTGGTCTGCGTCCCACCGCCGACCGCGTGCGCGAGACGCTCTTCAACTGGCTGCAGGACACCATTGCGCGTGAGGACTGCCTCGACTTGTTCGCCGGCAGCGGCGCCTGCGGCATCGAGGCGCTGTCCCGAGGCGCACGGCACGTGACGTTCATCGACAGTTCGAGCGCTGCTGTGCAGGCCATCCGCGCCAATCTTCAGCTCCTGCAGGCCGAAGGTTATGCGCTGTTCTGCGAGGATTCCCTGCGCTGGCTGCAGAGTGCCGGCCGTGCAGGCAGCCAGCAGAAGCCGACGCAATACGGACTGGTGTTCATCGACCCCCCGTTTGCCACCGATCTGCTGTCCCGCAGCGCGCAGGCGCTGGAGCAGAGTGGCTTGTTGCGTCCACAGGCGCTTGTCTACCTGGAGTGGGCGCAGGACATCCCGTCAGCGGGTCTGCCAGCGACCTGGCAACTGCTGAAGTCCAAGCGCGCCGGAGCCGTGAATTTCTGCCTGTATCGACGCCACAGCACGGAGTCCATGGCATCGTGACCGGATCTCACCATATTCAGCAGTTTGCATCTCCCTGGTGGCTGCCCGACGGGCACACGCAGACACTGTGGCGGCGCTTCGTCTCCCATAAGCCCTTGTTGAGGCGACGTCAGCGCGTCGAGTTGAGCGACGGCGATTTCATCGATC
>CAIRBI010000036.1 GCA_903876785.1 uncultured Gammaproteobacteria bacterium | reverse complement strand
TTCGCCGAGCGCAGCACCGTGCTGACGGCCACGCATCCGGATGACCCCGAGCTGACGATCGGCTGGATCCACGCGCACTCGCCGGAGGCGATGCCCGGCCTCACCGAGAAGCTGCCGCACTACGGCAAATATTCCTATCTCAGTTTCGTCGGCAGCGAGCCCACCAATGATGTGAAGGGACAGTGGGAGAGTCCGGATTCGCCGCTGCAGTGGCGCAAGCCCGGACTCGCCGCCGGCACCGTTCTGGCACTGCTGCCGACAAAGACCGCACTGGCCGAGTTGCCACCGAAATATCTGCCAGCCGGGCTGGCCGCGCATGTCGAGGTGTTGAGTGATCCGGTCATGCAGGGGCGCGGTGTCGGCACCGTCGGCATCGATCTCGCCGCCGACTACATCGCCACGCAGTTCAAGGCCATCGGCCTGCAGGCGCCCGGAGATTCCTATCTGCAAACCTGGACCGAGGCGCTGCCCGGTGGCGAGAGCGCGTCGTTCAGCAATGTCATCGGCGTGCTGCCGGGCACCGACGACACGCTGAAGAATGCGCCCATCATTCTGGGTGCCCACTACGATCATCTCGGCATGGAGACTGATGCCAATGGCAACGAGTCGGTGTTCGCTGGTGCTGATGACAACGCGTCCGGCGTCGGCATTCTCATCGAAGTCGCCCGCAAGCTGCAGAAGTCCTTCAGCCCGAAACGCTCGGTGATCTTTGTGGCGTTCGCGGGCGAGGAGTCGGGGCTGATCGGCTCGCGTCACTTCGTGGCGAATCCGCCGGCGCCGTTCACGACCTCGGCTCTGTTTGCCATGCTCAACATGGACAGCGTCGGCCGCCTCGAAGGGCGCACGCTGCAGGTTTTTGCCAGCGACAGTGCCTACGAGTGGCCGTTCATGGCGCAAGGCATCGGTTTCACCATCGGCGTGCCAGCGCAGTTCCCCGCGCAGGCCGTGGCGGGCAGTGATCATGTGAGCTTCCTGGAGGCGGGAATTCCTGCCATTCACCTGTTCAGCGGCCTGCACACGGACTATCACCGGGCCAGCGACATCGCCGACAAGGTCGATCTCGACGGTATGTCCGACATCGCGCTGTGGGTGGAGGAGGCGATGGTGTACCTGGCGGATCGCGATCAGCCCCTGCGGGTCAACTTGACCAATGCGCCGGTGCGCGCCACGGAGGCGGCGGCAGGTGCGCGCGCGGCCTCGCTGGGCACCATCCCCGACTTCAACTATACGGGCGAAGGCGTGCAGATATCAGGCGTGACACCGGGCAGTGCGGGAGAAGAAGCGGGATTGCAGGCGGGCGATGTGCTGTTGCAGTACAACGACGCGCCGATTGCGAACCTTCAGGAGTATTCCAATCTTCTAAGAGCGGCGGCGCCAGGGGATGCGGTAAGGCTGCAGATCAGACGCAACGATGCACTGCTCTCTGTCGAGGCAGTGCTGAAAGCGCGTTGATTGGCGAAAGCTGGATGGATCAGGCCAGGAAGAAGTACAGCACGCCGAAGACGACAGTGAAGCAGGCAAGATTGAAAAGCAGCTTCTGTCCGGTCTGTTCGTGTTGTTCCCAGCTGTATGTGACTTCCTGGGTCAGTGTTGGATTCATGCGACGATTGATGTGTTTCATGATGCTTCTGCTCTTGTTGTATTGGCTCCAGTGCAGGGACTGCGTGGCGGCTCGCTTTGGTAGTGGCCCAATTAAAGCCCATATTGGCGCCCGCTAGAAGTAGGAATCATGGCAATCCGGAGGACAATTCTGACGAATTGTGGCAAAACTGACTTGTTGGAAATGGATGTTGGAAGAATGCTGCTAGAATCGCCGCTGCTGTTTTTCCCGCATAATGCGGGAATTCAAGCCGAACCCACCCGTGACCAGAGTATTCCTGTGACGATCAAATTACCGCCTATCTCCGCCAGTGCCACCGTACATTTTCCCGCAACTCCCCTGCTCAGACTCATCACTGGCTTGATGCTGGCAATAGGCTTTGCCGGCGCATTGACAGCCCAGCCCCTCAATTCGATTGCAGATCAGCGTGCCACACCGCTGACCCGTGTCGCCGATGCAGACGCCGAGATCACGGTGGACGGCGCACTGGATGAATTCATCTGGCAGGATATTCCTGTCATCGATGGCATGGGTGTCATCCAGCCGGACACGCTGGCCCCCGCTTCGCTGGAGACCCACACCCGCGTGTTCTACACCTCGCGCGGCATGTACGTCGGCGTGATGAACTATCAGGACCCGGCGACGCTGGTCTCGCGCATGAGTTCGCGCGATGCACAGTCCCAGCGCGACAGTTACGGGTTTGCCTTCGACCCGTCCGGCACTGGCCTGTACGGTTACTTCCTGCGCATCAACCTGGGCGACTCCCTGAATGATGGCACCATAGTGCCGGAGCGCCAGATCAACCGGCAGTGGGACGGGCCGTGGCATGGCGCGACCAAGTCGCTCGACAATGGCTGGTCCGGCGAGATGTTCATTCCGTGGTCGATGATGGCTCTGCCGCAAGGCGGCGAAACGCGCCGCATCGGCATCTATACGGAGCGCGTGCTGGCGGCGATGGGCGAGACCTGGTCATGGCCGGTGCTGCCGCGCAACAGTGCGGAATTCATCTCCGCATTTCAGCCCTATGAACTGACCGGCATCAACCCCTCCACCCAATTTACGCTTTATCCCTATGCCTCGGCGTCTTTTGACGACATGAAGAACGAGACCGACTACCGGGTGGGCACCGACCTCTACTGGCGTCCGACTTCCAACCTGCAGCTCTCGGCCGCCCTGAATCCCGATTTTGGCACTGTGGAATCCGATGACGTGGTGGTGAATCTGGGTGCGTTCGAGACCTACTTCGAAGAGAAGCGGCCGTTCTTCCTGGAAGGGCAGGATATTTTCAGCACCTCGCCTCGTGACATAGGTGCCCACGGCGGCGCCCCTACGACGCTGCTCAACACCCGGCGTATTGGTCGTCAGGCCGCCTACACTGTGCCGACAGGCGTGAACGTTATTCCTACCGACCTGAGTCGCCCCAGCGATCTGCTTGCTGCCAGCAAGCTCACCGGGCAGTCTGGCAACTGGCGTTACGGCACGATGCTGGCGGCAGAGGATGACTCCATGGTGCGCGGCACGCTGGCCGACGGCTCGCGGGTTAACCTGCAGGCTGAGGGGCGTGACTTCGCCATCGGGCGTCTGTTGTACGAAGACACCTCGTCTGGCGGGCGCAGAGCTTTCGGCTGGTTTGGCAGCAACCTCTCGCATCCGAACCGGGAAGCGACGGTGAATGCCTTCGACATGCACTACTTCTCCGCCGACACCCGCTGGGTGTTCGATGGTCAGGTCATGCACAGCAGGGTGCAGGACGTCAGCGGTTCGGGCATGTATCTCGATCTCAACTTCCGCCCCAATCGCCGCCTGCAGCACAACATCACCGGCACCTATCTGGACGACAAGATCGAGCTGAATGACATCGGCTTCGTGCAGCGCAACGACCATGTGCAGCTCGACTATGTGCTCAACATCACCGAGTCCGACCTGCCGGGCCTGCGCTCGCGCAGCCGCAGCTTTAACATCGTCAATCAGTGGAACACCGACGGCGATCCGGTGCGGCTGGGCATGCACTTCACCCAGTATCTGAATTTCCTCGACAACACCTCGCTGAGCTCCACGCTGCGCTTCTTCCCGGCGCGCACGGACGACACGCTCAGCCGAGGCAATGGCACCTTCAAGATCCCCATGCGCGTCGGCTTCGACGCCAACTGGCGCAGCGATGCCTCGCGCCCGTTCTCCTACAACGTCGGCTTCAACAGCGCCGAGGAGGACCTCGGCAAGCAGAGCCTGAGCTACTCGGCCGGTGTGAGCTGGCAGCCCAACGACCGCTTCTCCGTGGAATTGAGCACCCGCTATGTTGATCGCGAGGCGTGGTTGATCCATCTGGGCAAGGGCCGCATGACGGCCTTCGAGGCCAACGAGTGGGCGCCACGTCTGGAGATGGACTACTTCATCAGTGCCAAGCAGCAGCTGCGTTTCAGCATGCAATGGACCGGCATCAAGGCCTTTGAAGACCGCTTCTATCAGGTCAACGCCAGCAAGGTGGAGTCATTGAACGAGACGGGCGATCTGACCGCCGGCACCGACAATTTCGCCGTCAGCCGCATGAGCTTCCAGGCGCGCTACCGCTGGGAGATTGCACCGCTGTCGGATCTGTTCTTCGTCTACACGCGCGGCGGCAACCTCGCGCGTACCTTCGAAGATGACTACAGCGGCATGTTCGAGCACGCCTGGAATGACCAGATCGTCGACAACTGGGTGGTCAAACTGCGCTACCGGCTGGGGAGCTGATTCTTTTGTTAAACCCATACTGTGGGAGCGGGCCTGCCCGCGATTGAGCGGCGCGTTCAACATTGCTATCGCGGGCAGGCCCGCTCGCACAGTAATGACACACAGATGACACACAGCTGATTCAGGATAGGACTTCAGCCCATTTTTTCCGATGAAGGATTTCCAATGCAGACCCGTTTCGTACGTACCCTTACCTTTCTTGGAGTGATCGCCATGAGCCTCGTGGCCTGTGACACCCCCGACACCTCCAGCCCGGCTGCCGCTACTGCGGCCGTCCAGCCAGCAGCGCAGCCAGCACCGCAACCCGCCGTCAGCCTCGCTGGCAAAGTTGTGGTCGCCCACCGCGGCGCCAGCGGCTACTTGCCCGAACACACGCTGCCTGCCAAGGCGATGGCCTACGCGATGGGCGCCGACTATGTGGAGCAGGACGTGGTGATGACGAAGGATGATCAGTTGATCGTCATCCACGACACCACGCTCGATCGCACCACCGATGTCGCCGAGAAATTCCCCGGCCGTGCCCGCGCCGACGGCCAGCACTACGCCGTGGATTTCACGCTGGAGGAGATTCTCACTCTCAATGTCACTGAAGGTTTCTCGGTCGAGAACGGCCAGCAGACACTGAACTACGCCGACCGCTTTCCGCTCGGCAAATCGATCTTCAAGGTGCACACCCTTGCGCAGGAGATCGAGCTGATTCAGGGCCTGAACCACTCCACCGGCAAGGACATCGGCATCTATCCCGAGATCAAGTCGCCCGCCTTCCATCTGGCCGAGGGCAAGGATCTGGGCGCTGCCGTGCTCGCCGTGCTCAAGCAATACGGCTACACCGGCAAGACGGACAAGGCCTTCGTGCAGACTTTCGAGTTCGACGAGCTCAAGCGCCTGCACGACGAGGTCATGCCCGCGCTGGGTGTCGACCTGAAGCTGGTGCAGTTGCTGGACGGCGGTGACGAGAATCTGTGGATGCAGACCGAAGACGGCGTGCGCCAGATTGCCCAGTATGCCGACGGCCTCGGGCCTGAGAAGTCCATGATCATCGATAGCGAATCGGCGCCGGACAATCTGCGCATCAGTCAGCTGGTCAATTACGCCCATGCCAATGGGCTGCAGGTGCACCCCTATACCTTCCGCGCCGACACCGGGCAGGTGCCTGCCTATGCCAAGAGCTTCGAGCACATGCTGGAACTGTTTTACGTCAACGCCGAAGTCGATGGTGTGTTCACCGACTTTACCGACCGCGCGGTTGAATTCATCAGAAGCCACTGACCCGTTCTTGCGAACTGCGAACTGTGGGAGCGGGCCTGCCCGCGATTTTTGGAATAGACACAAAAAAAATCGCGAGCAGGCTCGCTCCCACACAAACAGCGAGCTATACGCCAGAGGGCCTTCTGGCGTATACTTGCCGCCCGTTTGATTTTGCAGCTGCACTCCGCATTCAGTTTCAGCCGTCACAGTTCGTCTCTTCTATCTGATACACCAGTACACAAGGCCCGATATGTCATCCAGTACACGCCCGGAACTCAGTTTTGCTGAGCTCGATCTACCACAACACCTGCAGGAAACGCTGAGCAAGGTGGGCTACGAAAAGCCCTCGCCAATCCAGCAAGCCACCATTCCTGTTCTGCTGCAAGGCAAGGACGTGGTGGGCATGGCGCAGACCGGCACCGGCAAGACCGCGGCCTTTGCACTCCCCATTCTCGCGAAGATCGATCTGAGCCAGGCGCACACGCAGGCGCTGGTGCTGTGTCCGACCCGCGAACTGGCCATTCAAGTGGCTGAAGCGTTCCAGACCTATGCCGCCGGCATGCGTGGTTTCCACGTGCTGCCGATCTACGGTGGTCAGGACATGGGGCGTCAGCTCAGCGGTCTGCGCCGTGGTGCGCATGTCGTTGTGGGTACCCCGGGGCGACTGCTTGACCATCTCAATCGCAAGACGATTGACCTGACTAAGCTCAACACGTTGGTGCTTGATGAGGCCGACGAGATGCTGCGCATGGGCTTCATCGATGACGTGGAGACGATTCTCGAGAACACGCCCAAGACCCGTCAGGTGGCCCTGTTCTCCGCGACCATGCCGCCGCCCATCCGCAAGGTGGCCGAGAAGTATCTGAACGCCCCGGAGGAAATCCGCATCCAGAGCGCCGTTTCCACCAACCCAGACATCGAACAGTTCTACTGGCTGGTGCAGGGCACCAGCAAACTCGACGCGCTGACCCGCATCCTCGAAGTGGAAGACTTCGACGCCATGCTGATCTTCGTGCGCACCAAGACTGCCACTGCCGAGCTGGCTGAAAAGCTCAGTGCCCGTGGTTTCGCTGCGTCGGCACTGAACGGCGACATGAACCAGGCCATCCGCTCGCGCACCGTTGAACAGCTCAAGAACGGCCAGCTCGACATTCTGGTTGCCACCGACGTGGCGGCCCGTGGTCTGGACGTCGACCGTCTCAGCCACGTGATGAACTACGACATTCCCTACGATGACGAAGCCTACGTACACCGCATCGGCCGCACCGGTCGTGCCGGCCGCAGCGGCAAGGCGATTCTTTTTGTCGCCCCGCGCGAGCGCCGACTGCTGCAGTCCATCGAGAAGACTACCCGCAAGAAGATTACGCAGATGGAGCTGCCGACCCGTGGTGAGCTGATCGAGAAGCGCAGCAATATGTTCAAGGAAGGCATCGCCGACACCATCCGCAACGGCAAGCTGGATTTCTTCCACAAGCTGATCTCCGACCTGGTGCGCGAGCACGAGTGCACGCCCGAGCACGTCGCCGCCGCCATGGCCTATCTGCTGCAGAAAGACCGTCCGCTGGAGCCCGCGCTTGAACACGAATCGCCGCGTAGCGACCGTGCCGGCTTTGCCTATGGCGAGCCGCGCGAAAGCAGCGCCCCGCGCCGCCCGCGTGAAGAATCAACAGCACGTCCCGTGCGCCCCGAGCGCGCCGCTCCGGCCCCGCGTGTCGAGCGCCCTGCCAAGCCTGTTGAAGACGATGCCGACGAATTCGAAGACCGCCCGGCCAAGCCCGTGCGCGAGCACCGCGTCAGCTCCGACACGCTGTTCGAGCAGATTCTTGCCGAAGACGAACAGGAACATGAAGCGGCGCCCCGCGCCCGCGAAGTGCGAGCGCCACGCGAAGCCCGCGAATCACGTCAGACGCCTGGCTACGTTTCCCAGCATTCGCCTGCGGATGATGGCCGTGCCAAGCCGCTGCGCGATTATCCGGACATCAAGATGGAGCGCTTCCGCATCCACGTCGGCCACAACGACGGTGTGACGCCGCGGGAAGTCGTCGGCGCCATCGCCAACGAAGCTGACATCGAAGGCCGCTACATCGGCCACATCCGCATTTATGACGATTACTGCACCGTGGACCTGCCCGGCGGCATGCCCCCCGAGGTGATGCAGGTTCTCAAACGCACTCACGTCTGCAGCAAGCCGCTGCTGATCGAGCCGGTGAACAAGCCTGCCTTCGAGCGCCCCAGTGCGAAGCCTGCTTACGAGAAGCCCGCCTACGAGAAACCTGCGTACGAAAAGCCTGCGTACGAAAAACCGGCCGGTTTCAGCAAGGAAGGTTTTGTGAAGAAGGAGGGTTACGTCAAGAAGGAGGGTTACGTCAAGAAAGAAGGATTCGTCAAGAAGGAAGGCTTCGTGAAAAAGGAGGGCTACAGCAAGCCGTCTTTCCAGCAGCCCTCGTTCGACAAGCCTGCGTTCGAGAGACCTGCCTTTGAGAAGCCAGCCTTCAAGAAGGAAGGTTTCAAGTCGGCAGGCCCGGCGCAGGATTCCTTCCGCAAGGACGGCGCCAGCAAGCCCGCCTACAAGAAGGACGGCTATGAGAAGCCAGCTTACGGGAAGCCAGCTTACGATAAGCCCGCGTACGCAAAATCCGAACCCAGAACTGAAGGGTCCGGCAAGCCTGCCTATGCGAAGCCCGCGTATGACAAGCCTGCGTATGAGAAGTCCAGCTTCAAGAAGCCTGACTTTTCGAAGCCAGACTTCAAGAAAGCCGAATTCAAGAAGCCCGGCGTCAAGCGTGACACCTTCGCCAAGGACGGGGCAGCCAAGCCCGCATTCCATGGCGTAGAGAGCACCGACATCACCCGCGAAGTGCTGGAGCGCTTCCCTGCGATGGAAGCACCGGGCATCCGCGCCGCGCGGCCGATCCTGGGCCTGAACGGCAAGCCGGTCAAACCGAAGGCAAAGAGCAAGCGTGTGGACAAAGACAAGGGCAAGCGCAAGACGCCCCACGGTCCGAAGCCAGAGTAAGCCTCAGCGCATTGCGGGATGGCAAACTGACATATATGTCAGGCAGAATGGCTCCCCGGGGAGCCATGCCATGACGAGTACTGCAACACGCCTGTCGACAATTCTGCTGAAGACACTGACACGCGCGTCAACTTTTTTGCCGAACACACTGACGCGCCTTTGTGGGAGCGGGCCTTGCCCGCGATCGGGTTTTGCACTGCGATTGATCGC
>CAIRBI010000035.1 GCA_903876785.1 uncultured Gammaproteobacteria bacterium | reverse complement strand
GCACCGCTATAGCCCGCGGGAATCTCGTAGGTGATGCGCGTCAACGCTCCCTGAATGCGCTCCTCACGACCAGCAATGACGCGACCATTGACCCGTTGCAGGCGACCCAGAGCGAGCCTGTAGTTGGTGTCAGCCATTTCTCGGAATTCGACGATACGGGCACCGGGAAACCGGTTTATGCCCGGATAGTCTGCCGAGCCAACAACATCGACTCCGCTTTGTGACCATGCATGCGGGAGCAGAATTATCGAGAAAAAGACTGTCAGGACTACTCGCAACAACATTGCCATGGCCTTAGCTCAGGTCCCTTCCGCGTCTGCAGCAGGTTCTGTGGCATCAGGTTTTTTTCTGACTGACCGCCTGCGCGGCGGAGGTGTCGGCGCTGGAGCCGTCTCCGCATAGGCACTCTCCTGTTTGCTGCCCCACACCTCGACATCGTTGCCCTCTTCCTCAGTTTCAGTGTCAATATCAGCGAAAGTGTTGTCGGGATAAGGGGAGAACGGAAAGGGTTTTACCTCGCTGTTATAAGTCAGAAAATCCAGGATCTGTTTGACGTACAGGGTCAAACTCCCGCCCAGCGCGCGCAGATTTGGGTTGTCACTGCCTGTGACAAGGCTGAACAACACCTGGCCCACCGTCACCAGCGTGAGCATCAGTCCAACCACATATAGCGCCACCGCCAGAACTGCCATGAATAGTACACGCAACCACTGCTCGGGCCGGGATAAATTTTCTACGATGTCGTCGGACATGTTCACTCCTTTGGGTTCAGGGTTTTGGTCTGATTCGCTTCATATTCAACATCCAGAGCCTGTTCGCCCAGCATCAGCGAGGCCACGATGTTCTTGACTGAGGTGCCACCGTAAATAATCTGATAAAGGCCTTTCACGAGCGGCATATAGACGCCCAGTTCGTCGGACTTTTCCTTGACCTGCCGCAGGGTATTTACTCCCTCGGCGACCTGACCAACCTCGGCGACCGCCTGATCAATGGTCAGCCCTTGTCCCAGCGCGACACCAATCCGGAAGTTGCGACTCAGGGGAGATGAACAGGTGACCACCAGATCACCTACACCCGAAAGCCCCAGAAAGGTCATGGGGTCCGCGCCCAATTTACGACCGAATCGCGCCATCTCGGTAAGACTGCGTGTTACCAGCATGCTGTTGGTGTTGTGGCCCATCCCCATAGCAGAGGCCAGTCCCGCAATGATCGCGTAAATATTCTTGAGGGCACCACCCAGCTCCACGCCGAACATATCATCATTCGTGTAGACGCGGAAATACTCGGACTTGAGAACCTTCTGCACCAACTCTCGCACTGAGGCGTTCTCGCTCGCGATCACCGTCCCCGTCAGATTCTTGGCCGCTATCTCTTTGGCAAGATTCGGCCCGCTGAGGACACCGATGCGTGCTTCCGGTGATTCCTGACGCAGAATCTCACTCATCAGATTGAAAGTGCCGGCCTCGATGCCTTTGGTCGTGCTGATCAGGATCGCGTCACTGCGGCAGACCTTGACTACATCCCTGACTACGGCTCGAAAATAAGCACTCGGAACCGCCACGAAGATGACTTCGGCATTGGCAACAGCTTCCTGCATGTTGTGCTTCGCTTCGACATTCTCATGCAAACGATACCCCGGCAGATACTGGGAGTTCTCGCGGGTTTGGTTGACCTCCGCCACCAGCACCTCACTGCGCATCCAGAAGTTAACGCGATAGCCATTCTCCGCGATGATGTTCGCGATGACAGTCCCAAAACTGCCTCCGCCAAGAACGGAAACGGTACTCATCGGCATGGTTAAAAACACTCCTGTCACTTTTTATTCTTGATTGATCAATAAACCGTCAAAACACGCGGTTCAATCCATCCAGGGCAGCGATGCGATAAGCCTCGGCCATGGTTGGGTAATTGAAGGTGGTATTGAGGAAGTATTGCATGGTGTTTGCATTGCCTTCCTGCAGCATGATCGCCTGGCCGATGTGGACAATCTCGGAGGCTTGGTCTCCGAAGCAATGAATGCCCAGTATCTCCAAAGTATCGAAGTGAAACAGGATCTTGAGCATGCCGGCCTGTTCACCCGTAATCTGTCCGCGAGCTGTGTTCTTGAAGAACGCCTTGCCCACCTCATAGGGAATTTTTTCGGCCGTCAACTCGCGCTCGGTTTTCCCCAGCGTACTGATCTCCGGAATCGTGTAGATGCCGGAGGCAAAGCGGTCGATCTGCCGACAGGCGTCCGGATCGACGATGGCGTTTGAGGCTGCCCTGCCCTGATCGTAAGACGTACTCGCCAGCGACGGCCATCCTATGACATCACCCGCCGCGTAGATATTGTCTACTGCAGTCCGATACTGGGCATTGACCTCCAGCTGTCCACGGGAGTTAGGAACCAAGCCGACTGCCTGCAGATTCAGTTGATCGGTATTACCCGTGCGTCCATTTGCCCACAACACAATATCGCTCTTGATGCGTTTGCCGGACTTTAGATGAGTCACCACGTGCGTGTCGAAATATTCGAGTTGCTCATATTCCTCGCTGTGCCGACTGCGGACTCCTGCATTGCGCAAGTGATAGCTGAGCGCGTCGGATATCTCCCAGTCGAGGAAGGAAAGCAGCGTATCAGCAGGATTGATAAGCTCCACCTTGGCACCCAGTCCACCGAAAATGGAGGCATATTCGCAGCCGATCACGCCTGCACCAATGACGGTCACCTTGCGTGGCGAATGATTCAACCGCAGGATCGTGTCGCTGTCGAAGATGCGCGAGTGGTTGAAATCGACGTTGCCGGGCCGGTAAGGTCTGGAACCGGTAGCGATGATGAAGTGATCAGCCGTCAGCACGGGGCCTTTGTTGCCCAGGCGAATGGAGTGCTTGTCGATGAAGGACGCGATTCCGTGCAGAATCTCGATGCCATTCTTTTCATAGTAGCCACTG
>CAIRBI010000034.1 GCA_903876785.1 uncultured Gammaproteobacteria bacterium | reverse complement strand
GCCCGTCGATCTGCAGGACGTCAACCCCCGCAAATACCTGCTGGGCAGCGACCTTTACAACGAGCGCGCCTTGTCTGCCGACAACAGCATCGGCTGCTTCATATGCCATGCCGGTCCGCTCAGCGGCACCGACGGCCGCCCTGTCTCGCGGGGCGTGGCGCATGCCGTCGGCAAGGTCAACGCCCTGACCACCTTCAACGCCGCCTTCAATTTTCGGCAATTCTGGAATGGCCGCGCCGTCACCTTGGCCGACCAGGCCCTGCTGCCAATCGTCACCGAGCACGAGATAGCCAACACACTGGAGCAGGTGCTGGCCACCCTGCAGGCCGATGTCGGCTATGTGGAGGAATTTACTGCGCTCTATCCCGACGGCATCACCAGCAACAACCTGGCCGACGCCATCGCTCACTTCGAGCGCACCAGCTTCGCCGTCACCGACACGCCCTTCCAGCGCTACTTGCTGGGCGAAGACGCAGCCCTCAGCGAACAGGAGCTGCGTGGCTGGCAGCGCTTTCAGGCGATCGGCTGCAGCAGCTGCCACAACGGCATCAACCTGGGCGGCAATTCCTACCAGAAGCTGGGAGCAATGCGGCCGTATTTCCCCACGCGCCGCGAGGCGGGCCCCAATGACGCCGGGCTGGCGGAGCGCAGCGGCCGCGCCCAGGACTTGTACGTCGTCAAGGTGCCCAGCCTGCACAACGTCGCCATGACCGAGCCCTACCTGCACGACGGCAGCCTGGATTCGCTGCAGAGCGTCACGGCAGAAATGGCCCGGTTCGAGCTGGGCCGTGAATTGAGCGAGGAAGACATTGGCGACATCGTCGCGTTTATGGTGGCCCTGAACGGCCCGCCCGCAGGCCTGGAGCTGGAAAGCGAGATCACGCAGCTGGCGCGCATCCAGAGCGCTTCGAGTGCGGATGCGACGCAAACTCCAGCGAACGCCCATCGCGATGCCTTTCGCGCCGCGCAGGACGCCCTTGCGCCGGCGTTCACGCAATTGCAGGCCGAGCTCGCCAGAGTCGAGTCAGGCGAAGTGGCGCATTTTGACTTCGTGCAGTTTCAGCATCTGGAACTGATCCGCAATGCGCGGGCGCTGCAACACCCACCCGCGGATCTTGCCGACAGCAACAGGCAATGCCTGCAGGACGGTGCCGAACAGTTGCTGGAAGACGTCATGGCGCTGGAGCTGCCCATCGCCGACTTCCTGCAGGCCCGGGCCATGCTCGGCGTGCTGGATGCTCACCGACGCGCGCCAGCACCGGACTCGCCCGGAGCCGATGAACTCGCCGCACAAAGCACCACTCACATCGATGGCGCGCGGGAGAGCCTGCGGGCGATCGCGGATGCGTCAATCGCCGAGGCGGCGAGCTTGTTGGCGGGATGCAGCTTGTAACCCTCAGGACTTTACCAGTACCCCTCAGCATTATCGCCTTGCTTATTTGTATCTCTTGGGCTACATTTTAAGCGTAAATTAATATTCCAGACTCCCAAGGGCTACAATGACAGCACTTTTCAACGTTGCCGAGATGCTTAAAACTGCCCGGCACGAAGCGGGATTGAGTCAGGATGAGCTTGCCCGCCGCGCAGGTGTCGCACGCTCTACCGTAGCCCGAATGGAGACGCTGGCAAAAGGCGACATGAGCGTCTCGGTCTTGATTCGCTTGCTGGAAGCTGCAGGCTACGACCTTAAGCTTGTGAAGGTCGGCCACATGCGCACGCTCGATGACATTCTGGCCGAGCAACGCCAGGGGGATGCCCCATGAAACTCGATGTGCAGGTATGTGGCAGGTTGACAGCGCAACTTTATCGCGAGCGCGACGAGTACATACTGAAGTACTTACCGCTCGCTTCTCAGGCTGATTTCATAAGCCTGAGCATGCCTGTGCGCGAGGAGCCGTGGCGCTGGCCACGCGATCTGCATCCCTTTTTTCGCCAGAACCTGCCTGAGGGCTACCTGCTGGGAGTCATCCGTGAAGAGTTCGGTCCCTTGCTCGATGGCACCGATCTCTCTCTGCTGGCAGTGGTCGGCGGCACCGGCATCGGACGCGTCACCGTTACGCCCGAAGGTGGCACACCTGGAGCTGACCTTGAACCACTGCAGATTGAGGATCTGCTGAAAGCTGACAATAGCTCCGAGCACTTTGCAGCACTGGTTCGCCGCTACGCACGCGTCTCTGTTTCGGGAGTTGTTCCCAAGTTCATAGCTCCAGAGGACACCCCATGTGATGCCTCACTTAAGACAAGCATCCCTCTGGGCAAACCCACCTTGCGCATCGGCAGTCACATCATCAAGGGATCGGACGACCATACGCCCTTTCTCGGTTTCAACGAGCACTTCAGCATGCGAGTGTTGGAAAGACTTAATGTCATGCCCGTCGCCAGAACGCGGATGTCCGACGACGGCCGAGTGCTGATAGTCGAGCGCTTTGACGTCGATGCGCGTGGTACTCCTACTCACGGACTTGAAGACGCCTGCAGTCTGCTGGGATTGCCGCCGCATGAAAAGTACGCCACCACCACCGAGAAGGTGCTGAACGCCACCCGCGCCTATCTGCCGGCAGAGCATGTGCGGGCGCAACTCCATCAACTCGGGTGGCTGCTGCTGACCAATTACGTAATACGCAATGCTGACTGCCATGCGAAGAACATCGCGCTGTGCTACACGTCGCGCGCCGACGTGAGCTACACGCCGGCTTATGACATCGTGACAACACAGGCTTACTCACGCTTTGCGAACAGCCCGCCAAGCCTCTCTGTCGAAGGACGCCAGACCTGGACGGCCGGGAAAGCCCTGGAGCGCTTTTTCAATGCACGACTGGGTATAGCCCCACGGCAATATTTGGAGATGGTCGAACGTCTGTGCGAATCAGCGGTGAGCGTCGGCGAGGAAGTAATCGAAGCCGCGAAAAACGAGTCACACTGGCAACCCGTCGCCAGGCAAATGCTGCATGCGTGGAATGAAGGCATGTCGTCACTGCGCGACCCGAAACGAAATGCACAATACAGAGGATTGAATGCCGCCATTGCTGCGTCCGGGTTCGCAGAGCCAGCGCCACCCGAACCGCTTGGCGTGACTATTGGGCGCTCAGAACTGCTCGCGCCTCCTGGTCGCAAGCGGTGAGCCTGACAGGAAGGCCGCGAGCTTGTTGGCGGGATGTCACTGGTAACTCCTCCTCTGATTAATGGCTGGACCGTTTTTGCGCACCCGCTGTTTCTGACTCAGCTTGATGCTTTGATTCAGCAGGTGGAATCGTTGCAGCAGAAGGATCAGACCCGCTACCTCAAGAAGAACGCCAGCAAGCGACTGGCCGCGATTACCAAGCTCGCGTTCCATGCCATTCCCCAAGACCCTGACAGGCTGGAGTACCGACAGGGCGGCACCTTGGGAGATGACCACAAACACTGGTTACGGGCCAAGTTCTTTCAGCAGTTCAGACTATTCTTTCGCTACCACGCTGCAAGCAAGGTGATCGTCTACGCTTGGGTAAACGACGAAGACGCAAAGCGCGCCTTTGAAAGCAGTGGAGACGCCTATCGGGTCTTTCGCAAGATGCTGGAAAAAGGGCACCCACCTGATGATTGGGACCAGCTCGTATCTGAGGCGCAGGATGTATCACAGCAGATGCCGTTCTATCCCGACCCACGACTTGCGCGATAACTGCTGGATATTATTTCCAGATTTGATGGGCGCTGTTGACCTTCAAATCCAAAGCCAGTGAACGAGCGTAACAGTACATACAAAAGCACGTTGCTTGCGATAGCCTCCGGGAATCTGTCAAAGTGAAATTCGAAATGAAAAAAATATTACCGCTGTTCCTGTCCACGCTCCTTTTTGCAGCCCACGCCATGGCCATTGAAGAACCGAAATACCAGATTGTTGCCACCGTCGATGACATCGAGTATCGCCAATACGACTCCTATCTGGTCGCAGAAACCATTGTCGAGTCCACAGCAGATCGCAATGACGCAGCGAACATCGGCTTCCGGAGACTCTTCGACTACATCACCGGCGGCAACACTGTGCAGGCAAAAATCGCCATGACCCTCCCGGTGCGTCAGGAAGAGGTCAGCCAGAAGATTGCGATGACGGCCCCCGTGCAGCAACAGCAAACCGCTGCCGGATGGGCGGTCGCCTTTATGGTCCCCGGAGAATTCACGCTGGAAACCGTCCCCACGCCCAGCAGTCCGCTGATTGCCATCCGGGAAATTCCCGGTCAGCTCATGGCGGTCAATCGCTATTCAGGAAGGTGGACGGATGAGAACCAGCGCAAGCAGCAGGCTATCCTGATGGCCTCCTTGGAAAAGGCTGGCGTCACGACTGTGGGAGACATGGTCAGCGCCGCCTACAATCCGCCCTTCATGCCTCCATTCATGCGCAGAAATGAAGTCATGATCCCCGTGAACGAGGTTCCGGGACAAAAAGGATCAACACCATGAATGACACGCGTCCCCAGGAATACAAGCGCGGCCTCATCGGCATCGCCGTCTGCATACTCATCGCAAGCCTTGTAGGAATGGCCGGCAGTGACGGCGGCCTGCGTGCAGGGCCGCTGCCACTGTTTGTGCTCTGTGGCATGGTGGGGATGGTCTTGCACTGGCTGGTCTTCGTGCCGTCCTTTTTACGACAAACCGAACACTACTTCGACCTCACCGGGTCGCTTTCCTTCATCGCGACGGTGGTGCTGGCGATTTGGCTTGCAGGCACCAGTGCAGGCGACGATCCCCGCTCGTGGCTGCTGTCCGCCATGGTCTTGATCTGGGCGGTGCGTCTGGGCAGCTTTCTGTTCCTGCGCGTCAAACGCACCGGGCAGGATCGTCGTTTCAACGAGATGAAAACGCGCTTCTGGCGCTTTCTCTTCACCTGGACACTCGGTGGTTTGTGGGTGCTGATGACTCTCGCTGCAACACTCGCCGCGATCACCTCCGGCCGCGCCGTGGCGCTGGACTGGCTGGCCTGGGCCGGCTTCGCCCTGTGGCTGGCGGGCTTCGCGCTGGAAGTCGTGGCAGATCGCCAGAAGAGCACCTTTCGAGGCGATCCTGCCAATGCCGAGCGCTTCATCAGCTCCGGCGTGTGGGCATGGTCGCGGCATCCGAATTATCTCGGCGAAATGGTGCTGTGGGTGGGAGTTGCTCTGGTCGCCGCGCCAGTCCTGGAGGGTTGGCAGTATCTGACACTGCTGTCGCCCGTGTTCGTGATCTTCCTGATCGCCCGCATCAGCGGTATTCCGTTGCTGGAGGCCCGCGCAGAGGAGAAATGGGGGCAGGACCCAGACTACATCGCCTACAGAAAAGCGACTCCGGTATTGATCCCCGGCCTGCATTCGCGATGAAGCGCTAGAATTCGCCAGCCACCACCTCGGCGAGGTGCCTGCCACTGCGCCAGGCACCTTCTACCTTGCCGTCCAGCAACCAATCACCACACAGACCCAGCCCAGCGTCCGCATCCCACGCGCAGCCCCTGTTGAGGGGCTGCTCAGTGTCCGCATAGAGCCAGCGATGCAGCGTCCAGTTCGCGCTGCTGCCAATGGCCTCGACAGAAGCAGTCACCATACCCAGATCAGCGAATGCGCCCAGCAAGTCAGCGGCGACCTCCTCGCGTGGTGCCTCAAGATGTGTCTCGCTCCACTGCGGGGTCGCATGCAAAAGCCAGATCTGTTTGCCGGCGCGCAGGGGCTTGCTGGTGTCGCGGGCAACCCAGCGCAGCGGGCCACTGTTCACGAACGCAGCGTCGGCAGGATAGTCAGGATCGGCAGAATCGGCAGCAAGAGGAGCATCGAGCTGCAACATCAGCGCCCACGCCGCGCGCATACGCACGTCCTGCGTCACCGCCAGCAGGGGCGTCTCCAATGAGCGCAGCAACACCCCGGCCTGCGGAGCTGGCATCGCCAGCAGCACGATGTCGAAGGACGTCTCCAGCGGCCCGCCTTCTGCAATGTGCAACAGCCAGCGGCCATCCTTGCGTTGCAGGGAATCGACCGTAGCATTGCAACGAACCGAGAGATTTTCAGCAAGCAGGCGACCGGGAGCCGTCATCCCCGGTGTGCCGACGAAGCGATCCACACTGCCGAAGGGTGAGGTAAAGCCGTCAGCCTTTGCACTATCGTAGACCCGCACCTCTGGCGCCCACAAAGCAGCGGCGCCAGCATTGATCCAGCGCTGTACTTCGGCGCGAAACGCGGGGTCACGAGCGGTGAAATACTGCGCTCCGTGATCGCATTGCCAGCCCTCGCCCTTGCGCGTGCTCATGCGACCGGACACGCCTCGGCTTTTTTCGAACACCTGCACGAGCGCCCCGGCAGCAACAAGAGCCTGAGCGCAGGCCAGGCCGGCAATGCCGGCGCCGATTACGGCGATGTGTAGTTGAACAGGTAGTGAAGCAGGCGGTGAAGCGGGCAGTGAGTGGGTCATCGATGGCCTCCGCGGGCAGGCGGCTATATTACATCAGCGTGGCGTGACAACCAGCCAGCGCTCCTCTATTCTCGGCCAGGCCATTCGAACAACAATCAGAACGACAATCCCAACAACACTCAGGAGTGAATAATGCTCACCAAACGAATGACACTGGCCGCCCTCATGGTCGCTACCGTGGTTACTTCTACGCTTGCCAGCACGGCCGTCCTGGCAGACGACCTGCAACGTCTGCGCGAGGTCAGCGAGGGCGCGCACCGCTCTGCAGCCAATATCGCCCGCAACGATGCGCGTCATCCCGTAGAAACTCTCGACTTTTTCGGGCTGAAATCCGGGATGACCGTGATCGAGATCCTGCCGGGCGGCGGCTGGTACGCCGAAATTCTCGCACCTTTCCTGAAGGGCAACGGCACCTACTACGCCGCACATTTCTCGCCGAATTCACACCTCTCGTACCAGCCACCAATGCTGCAGCAGTTCCGCGACAGAGTGACTGGCAACCCGGAAGTCTACGGTGAAACCATCATCACGCATCTGTATCCGCCCAGCGAGACAGCCATTGCGCCGGCCGGCTCGGCAGACCTCGCACTGACGTTCCGCAATGTCCATAACTGGGTCATGGCCGGCACGCAGAAAGAGCATTTCGCGGCCTTCTACACCGCCCTCAAGCCGGGCGGCATACTCGGTGTGTCCGAGCACCGGGCGCCCGTTGGCAGCAGCATGGAGTTCATGCAGACCACGGGTTATGTGTCCGAGGAATACGTCACCCAGCTCGCCGCCGCAGCAGGTTTCGAGTTCGTGGCCTCCTCTGAGATCAACGCCAACCCGCTGGACACCAAAGACTATGCGGAAGGCGTGTGGACCTTGCCCCCGACGCTGCGCATGGGTGAACAGGACAAGGAGAAGTACCTGGCCATCGGCGAGAGTGACCGCATGACGCTGAAGTTCAGAAAGCCGGAGTAACCCCCCGGGAATCCCCACCGACCTTGGCACGACAGGAGGCTCCAGATGACCGACTACCTTTTCCTCATCTTCATCTTCCTGTCGGCCGGGGTCATCGCCGTTCCCATTGCCTCGCGCTTCAAGCTGGGCTCAGTGCTCGGCTATCTGATCGCGGGGATTGCCATCAGCCCGCTGCTGGCGCTGCTCGACGTCGATGTCACGTCGCTGCAGCACTTCGCGGAATTCGGCGTGGTGATGATGCTGTTTCTGGTGGGCCTTGAACTGGAGCCTCGTCTGCTCTGGCAGATGCGCGCGCGGCTGCTCGGGCTCGGCGGTCTGCAAATCGCCCTGACGACAGGCGTGGTGATGGGAGCAGCCATGCTGCTGGGTATCGGCTGGTCCGTCGCGCTGGCGATAGGGCTGGTGCTGTCACTGTCCTCCACCGCCATCGTGCTGCAAACGCTGAACGAAAAAGGTTTGATGAAGTCCGACGGCGGGCAGTCCAGCTTTTCTGTGCTGCTGTTTCAGGACATTGCCGTTATTCCCATGCTGGCACTGCTGCCCTTGCTGGCGTTGCCGGGCATGCTCGATATCGGGTCTGGAGCGGGACATGAAGCGGCCGCGGATCACGCCACCAGCCTGAGTCTTGTGCAGGGTCTGAACGGCTGGCAAACCGCACTGGCCACTATCGCGGCCATCGCAGTGGTGGTCGTGGGAGGAAGCCGCCTCACGTCACCGCTGTTTCGTTTCATAGCCTCCGCACGCTTGCGGGAACTGTTCACGGCCACGGCGCTGCTGATCGTCATCGGCATCGCGCTGCTGATGTCGCTGGTCGGGCTTTCTCCCGCGCTGGGAACCTTTCTGGCGGGTGTGGTTCTGGCCAACAGCGAATATCGGCACGAGCTGGAATCGGACATCGATCCGTTCAAGGGCCTGTTGCTCGGGCTGTTCTTCATGACCGTGGGTGCCGGGATTGATTTTCAGCTTCTGCTCGACAACATCGGCCCCATCATCACACTGACTCTTGGGCTGATTGTTGCGAAAGTCGGCGTGCTTCTGACTCTGGGCCATCTGTTCGGAGTGAAGGGCGCCGATCGCTGGTTGCTCGCACTGGGTCTGGCGCAGGCCGGTGAATTTGGCTTCGTGCTGCTCTCATTCACCGTGGGCATTGCTGTTATCCCCGCCGCGATAGCCGATCAATTGCTGCTCATCGTCGCGCTGTCGATGCTGTTGACGCCGCTGCTGTTCATTATTCATGACCGCGTCATTGCACCACGCTTCGATTCGAAAGAGTGGCGCGAAGCCGACAAGATCGAGAAGAAATGCAAAGTCATCATCGCGGGCCACGGGCGCGTCGGCGGCATCGCCAACAGGATGCTGCGCGGCTCGGGGTTCGAGACCACGGTGATCGACTACAGCTCCTCACAATTGGAAATGCTGCGGGCCTACAACGTGAAGGTTTACTATGGCGACGCGACGCGTCCCGACCTGCTGCACGCGGCGGGCATTGACGAAGCCAGGGTGTTCATCATCGCGATCGATGACAAGGAACACATCACGGCACTGACAGAATATGCGGTCAGCACTTATCCGCATCTGCATGTCATCGCCCGCGCGGTGGATCGCGATCACGTTTACGATCTCTACGCCGCTGGCTGCCGGGATATCATCCGCGAGACCTTCGACAGCTCACTCCGGCTCGGCCGTTCTGCGCTGGAAGCACTGGGTGTTACCCATGAAGTGGCCATGCAGGTGACGCGGGAATTTGAAACGCTGGACAAGCGGTTCATTCTGGAAATGGCGCAGCTCTATCGGCGGGGCACGCCCAATCATCTGAACCCGGCCTACGCGGCCAAGGTGATTGAACTCAATGCGGAGTGGGCACAACAGCTCAGGATGAAGAAGGCCAAGGCCGAAGAGACCCTGGCGAATGCGCCGAACTCCTCACTGGCGCCCGAATCGATGCAATGTTCCGATGTTGAATCACGCGGTTAACGCCCAGTATATTCATCACCGGATGAAATCCCTCAGGAACACTTCATGAAAGCAAAATATCTGCTGTTGATGACTCTGCTGGCAACCCTGCTGATGCTGACCGCCTGTCAGGAGGACGCCACCGGTTGGTATGGCACCGTGGAGCGAGAGCGCCACACTCTCACTGCCCCGGCCAGCGAACTGATCACTGCAGTGCTGGTCCGCGAGGGTGACACGGTGAAAGCGGGACAACTGCTGGCAACGCTGGACACCACCAGTGTGCAGGCGCGCATCGCCCAACGCCACGCCGAACTGGCTGAGGTGCAGGCCCTGCAACAGGAGCTGATCCAGGGGCCGCGCAGGGAATCACTCGCGCTGGCCGAGGCGACCATCCGCGGAGCGGATGCAGCGTTGCTGGAAGCGCAGCAACGCCTGGATCGCGTAGAACAACTGCTGCAGCCCGGAGCGGCAACACAGTCCGACCGTGATCAGGCGCTGGCGGCGCGGGACCTCGCACGCTCGGCGCTGGAGCAGGCAACACAAACGCTCACCGAACTCAGCAACGGCACGCGCTCCGAACAACTGCTGCAGGTAGAGGCCAGGGTAGCGGCGGCGCAGGCACGACTGGCCGTCGACGAAAAGGCCCTCGCGGACTTGAGCCTGTACTCCGCTCACGATGCCGTAGTCGACAGCCTGCCATGGCAGCAGGGCGACCGTGTGGCCCAGGGAACGCAACTGATCAGTCTGCTGATCGATGCCGAGCCATTTGTGCGGGTCTATGTGCCGGCGGACGCGCGTGATCGACTGGCAACGGGCCAGCAGCTCAGCATTCAACCGGACGCGGGGATACCAGCATTTCTGGGCACGATCCGGCATATCCGGCCACAACCGGCCTTCACGCCCTTTTACGCGCTGAATGAGCGCGACCGGGCACGTCTGATGTACCTGACGGAAATCAGCCTGCCAGCCAGCCACGCCAATTTACCCAGTGGCATGACCGTCGAGGTCGCGCTGCCATGACCCGCGACGGCACAGGAATGGCCGTTGAAGCACAGGGGCTGACGCTGCGCTTCGGCCATACACTGGCGGTGAGTGCGCTGGATCTGGCGATTCCGCGCGGCAGCATCTATGGCTTTCTCGGCCCCAACGGCAGCGGCAAATCCTCTTCCATCCGCATGCTGACCGGCCTGCTCAAACCTACCAGCGGGCAGGCCCGGGTGCTTGGCGAAACACTACCCGGTGGCGAAGAAAAACTGCGCCGGCGCATCGGCTACATGACGCAGAAATTTTCGCTCTACGACAATCTCAGCGTGCAGGAGAATCTCGATTTCGTGGCGCGCATTTATGGTGTGCCGCGCGCGCAGGCGAAGCAGCGCCGCGACGAACTCATCAGCGTGTATGAGCTGAGCGACCAGCGCAAACAGATGGCCGGTTCCATGAGCGGCGGGCAGAGGCAGAGGCTGGCGCTGGCGGCTGCGACGCTGCACAGACCCGAGTTGCTGTTTCTTGATGAACCCACCTCTGCCGTGGACCCGGAGAATCGACGTGAATTCTGGGAGCGCCTGTTTGATCTGTGTGACGGCGGCACCACCATTCTGGTCTCCACACATTACATGGACGAGGCTGAACGCTGTCATCAACTGGCGATCCTGGATCTGGGCGTCAAGCGCGCCGACGGCTCACCGCAGGCGTTGATGAAAGCCATGAACGCCTGGGTTATCGAAGTCGCCGGCGACAATCTTCGCGAATTGAAGGCAGCGCTGGGGAATGAGCCGCTGGTGCTGTCTGCTGCGCAGATTGGCGCGCGATTGCGCGTGCTGATTCACAAGAAACCGGATATCACAGATCCGCTGCATTGGTTGCAAGCGAAGGTTGGCAGTCGCTCGCTGGAGTTCGTGCGCGCGAGTCTTGAGGATGTGTTCGTGAGCTGCACCGGAGCGCACCATGCGGACTCGCGACCTGAGGAATTGGCCCATGTGGAATAGAATCTGGGCGATCGTCACCAAGGAATTGCGGCAACTGTCACGCGACCGCATGAGCTTTGGCCTGATCGTGATGATCCCGCTGATTCAGCTCATGCTGTTTGGTTATGCCATCAATACCGATGCGCGGCAGTTGCCCGCTGGCGTAGTCGATCTGGAACAGTCTTCTTATAGTCGCGCCTTGATTCTGGCGGCAGAGGCCAGTCAAGTGGTGCAATTCACGGCGCAGTATTCCAGTATGATCGAAGCAGAGGCAGCCATTACCCGTGGCGAGGTCAAAGCCGTGTTGTATCTGCCTTCGGACCTGGATGGCAGGTTGTTGCGACGCCGCGCTGCAGGGGAAAACCCGGAGTTGTCAGAGCCGCTCGGACAGTGGCTGGTGGATGGCTCGGATACAGTGGTGGCCAGCAGCATTCGCGGCCTGCGCAACATGCCCCTGCAGGAAGTCGTGGATCAGGCGTTCGTCCCCGGCAGCCCGACACTGGAGGTGGTGCAGTATTTCAATCCCGAACAGCGCACTGTCGTCAACATCGTGCCAGGTCTGCTCGGGATTATTCTGACCATGACCATGGTGCTGTTTACCTCCGCCGCCATCGTTCGTGAGCGCGAGCAGGGCAACATCGAATTTCTGATTACCACGCCCGTGCAGCCGTTCGAATTGATGCTCGGAAAAATTGTGCCTTATGTGCTGGTGGGCTTCGTGCAGATCGCCATCATCCTGGGTGCCGGGAATCTTGTCTTCGATGTGCCCGTGCGTGGACGTCTGGATTATCTGGCCATGGCGGCGATGCTGTTTATCCTCGCCAGCCTGACGCTGGGGCTGGTGATTTCCACCATCGCCAAATCCCAGCTGCAGGCGATGCAGATGACTGTGTTTGTGCTGCTGCCATCCATTCTGTTGTCTGGATTTCTATTTCCGTTCGAGGCAATGCCAAGACCCGCGCAAGTCTTCGCCGAGGCGTTGCCTGCCACCCATTTCATGCGTATGTCGCGCGCCATCATTCTGCGCGATGCCGATATATTCAGTCTGCAATATGACGCACTGGCGCTACTGGCGATTACGGCGGTGGGATTATTGATTGCGTCCAGCCGGTTTTCAAAACGGCTCAACTGACCGGCTGCGGCAGCGCTGCGGCTCAGTCCGCAGCAGCCAGTTGCTCGCGCGCGTTGACCGCCGGGCAATTCAGAAATTCGGACGTGGCAAGCCAGTGCTCGTCAGGGTAGTAAGAGAACATGAACTGGCCGCCTTTGAGCTGATCGACCACCATGCGGGCCACTTCCGGACGCACTGCGGGGCAACCTTCGCTGCGCCCGATCCGGCCGTAGGTCTCCACCCAGCTTTCATCCACATAGTCTGCCGCGTGAATGACGATGGCGCGGTTGCGGGCCTGATCATTGACGCCTTGCTCAAGACCATCCAGACGCAGTGAGTAGCCGTTCTGGCCAACATAGCTTTCCTGGGTGCGGAACAGGCCGATGCTGGACTGATTGCTGCCTTCGATATTGGAGAAAGCCTTGGCGAAGTTGTCGCCGGAGCCTTTGCCGTGCGCGACCAGATCCTTGAGCAGAAGTGCGTGGGTCTGCAGGTCGAATATCCACAGGCGCGGCTCGGATGATGGTAATGAAAAGTCGATGACCGCCAGACGTGCGGCCGGCGAGGAGCCATGTTTAACAGCACAATCCATCGCGGCTACCGCTCTGCCGAGCACCGCCGCATCAAGATCAGGCGCGGCCTTGCCCAGTTGCGCGAGCAAAGGCTGCTCATCGGCAAATGAGTGCCAATTGCTGACAATAAGGCTCAGGCACAGGGCAGCCGAGAGGCTGGAGCGGAAAAACCGGGAAAGCATGCCGAAGAACTCCTGAACTGCTGCAATCGAAGAAACTGTGGGGGTTGTGATACCCTGCCAAGAAGTGAGCGTCGAATATGTCGGGGTATGGTCGTGGAGGTTAACCGTTGATCAGCAGGCGCACAATATTTTTTTTGACGGCCGTGTGGTTCGCGGCGCCCCTGCAGGGTCAGGTCGCCTCCGAAATTGCCCTCCCCGCCAGTGTGCTGCAGAAAATTCTGATGCAGACGGCGATGACGCACTGTGCAGACATGGCGACGCTGCATTCGACCTCTATGGAAACCGCGCTGACCGACCTTTATGTCCGGCGTGACTATGCGCCGCTATGGCAGCAGGATGCCGCCCGGCTCCCGACCCTGCAGAGCGAATTGCGGCAACTGGACAACGATGGTCTGTGGCTGGTGGATTACGAGTACGCCCTGCAGGCAACGCAAATGCCCGACATGTGCCAGGAGTTGCGGCTCAGCAGCTACTACCTGATGGCGCTTGAACACCTCAGCCGTGGTCGCCTGCCGCAAGAGCTGCGGGAGCCGCAGTGGCAGGCCGACACGCATGCACGAGATGCGCTCGTCGAAGCTGCCTCCGCCGAACTGGTCGAGCTGGCACTTGCTGGCGACACCAGCATCACGAACGCATTCTCACAGGCACGCCCCTCGCTGAATCTCTACACAGATCTGCGCCAGAGCTATGCGCGCCTGGACAAGCATGCGCAGCCTTTCATGACCATCCCGGCGGGCCTGACGATTCGCGCCGGCGCCCAAGACACCCGCCTGACGCAGATTTTTCAACGCCTGCTGAGCGATGGCTATCTGCCGACAGGTTCACAGCCCCCCGCGAATTACGATGTCACGCTGCAACAGGCCGTGCGCCGCTTCCAGAGTGACAATGGTCTGGAGCCCGACGGCATAGTCGGCGTCCAGACACGGGCTGCGCTGAACAGGCCCCCGGCTCAGCGTCTGCTCCAGGTCCGCATCAATCTTGAACGTCTGCGCTGGATCAACGCGCAGCGCAGTGATTATCTGTTGCTGGTCAACAGCGCCGGAGCCAGCGTGCGCCTCTACCGTGGGGACGAAATAATCTGGGAGTCCCGTGTGCAGACGGGGCGACCGTCGCGCCCTACCCCGGCACTGATCTCTTCTATCGATCGCATTACGCTGAACCCAAGCTGGACAATGCCGCCGACGATCGTCAGAGAGGATGCCTTGCCACAGATCCGCAGAAATCCCAATTACCTGCAGGAGAAGAATCTGCAGGTGCTCGATCTGCAGGGCAGGCCGGTAGACCCAAACACACTGGACTGGCGCAACCCTACAGGCGTGATGCTGCGCCAGCCTCCGGGCCCGACCAATCCGCTCGGCCAGGTGGTGTTCCGGCTGGATAATCCCTTCGCGATTTTCCTGCACGACACCCCCAGTCAGGATCAGTTCGCCAAGAGCTCGCGCAGTGTCAGCTCGGGCTGTGTCCGGGTGGAGAATGCCGCGCAGCTGGCAGATCTGCTGCTGACCTCGGCCAGCGCCGAACAACGTGCCTTGTTGCTGTCATTGCAAGAGAGTGACGTGACCCGTGAAGTGATGGTGCCAGGCGGCCCGCAATTGATCATTGCGTACTGGACAGCCGAGGCGGGCGCGGATGGCAGGTCAGTGCTGATGCAGGACCCTTACAATCTCGACCCGGCACTGATGAATACTTTTGCCCGCATCGAACGCCCCTCTATGCTCCCCTCAATGCTCCCCTCCGAGCACGCTGCCGGCACAGGTTCAGACAGGCTGATAAGCGAACGGGGTGGATTCCCGGATAGTAACTCTTGCTGACTGCGTTGACGCAGTCAGCAAGAGTTACTATGCTGCCCACAGCCTTCACAATAAAAAACAGGAGAATAATATGAGCACCAAACGCCTGATCTCTGCAGCACTCGCCGCTGCAATCGCCGGGGCCGCATTACTGATGACCCCAGTCCTCGCCCACCACGCCAGCGGCCCGTTTTATGATCCCGAAAAGCGGGTTGACATCGAAGGTACCGTCAAACGCTTCGTCTTCAAGAACCCGCATGCCTTCCTGTTTGTGGATGTCACCGATGCGGCTGGCGCTGTTGTTGAGTGGCAAATCGAGCTTGGCGCTCCAGTCGGTCTGCAGCGCACAGGCTGGACGCCAGAAACACTGCCGATGGGCATGGTCGTGAAAGTTTCCGGCCAACCGTCGCGCGCCGACGGTTCCACCGGCATCTGCTGCGTGCGCATGACGCGTCAGGACGGCAGCCCGGTGCTATCCGGTGGCCGCGTTGAAGAGGCTGTACAACCGCCGCGCTAAGTCCGGCATTGCTGATGACATAACAAGAACAATATTTCTATCGGAACTGACCGAATTGGGAGAGGGCAT
Source organism: uncultured Gammaproteobacteria bacterium (assembly GCA_903876785.1). Classification (GTDB taxonomy): domain Bacteria; phylum Pseudomonadota; class Gammaproteobacteria; order Pseudomonadales; family Pseudohongiellaceae; genus UBA5078. Next base: position 5,852 of record CAIRBI010000034.1, on the reverse strand, counting down.
GAAATCACAAGGGTTTGGTAAGGGAAAAGTTTTAGGCGCGGCAGTCCTGTCGCTGCTGGTGTGGCACGAAAGTTCACTGGTGTATGCACAGACGGATGTTGCGACAATTCCAGATCTGTCCGGCTTGTGGGACGGGGGCGGACGCGCGCGACCGGTCAACAGCGAGACTGTGCCGTGGACCTCCGAAAACTTCCCGGTCTTGAATGAGCGTGCGCTGGCTTACCAGCAGGTGTTCGAAGAAATCATCGCTCCGAAGTACGATTGCCAGCCAGCGTCATCTCCAGCGGTGCAATATGACCCCTACAACATGCAGGTGACGCAGTGGCCGGACCGAGTGCTGTTACGCTACGAGAAGGACGATCAGCTGCGCACTGTGTGGCTGGATGGGCGGCAGCCTAAATCGGTCGACTTCAGCAATCAGGGCTTCTCTGTCGGACGTTACGAGGATGGCGCACTGATCGTCACCACGACGCACTTCCTCTTCGACATCACTGGCTTCGATGACTATAACGGCATCCCTTCATCGTCGCAGAAGGTGGTGACCGAGCGTTACTGGATGGAAGGTGAAGACCTGCATGTGACTCTCACCGTAGAAGACCCGATGTTCCTGCGCGAACCTGCTTCATACAGCACTCGCTGGGTACCAGCACGGGAAGGGTATGTGTTGTCGGCTTTTGATTGCGACGCGGAATCGGCGCGCGCTTCCGTGCGCTTCTTCCCGTCCAAATACAAGTAGGAAAGTGGGCGCAAGGCCGTGACGAAAAGCAGTAATCTCTACGACGGGCCGAATTCCTTCGGCTGGATCTCCATCACTTTGCACTGGGCAACGGCACTCGCTGTCGTTGCCCTTTGGTTCATTGGTAAAAGCATCCTGTGGGGACCGGCGGAAGAGCTGGACGCCCGCCGCTCTCTGCATATCGTGACGGGACTGAGCGTCTGGCTGCTGCTGGCCGGGCGCATACTCTGGCGCTTGCGAATCAGACATCCACGCGCCGTCGGTCAGAGTGATCGCACGCACGCAGTAGCGCGCGCTGCGCATTTCCTGATGCTGGCCGCACTTGCAATCATGCTGATATCAGGCCCGCTGATGGCGTGGTTACTGCCGGAACGCAGCGCGCTTGCGAATGCGGCGCTGGCAGTACATGCCACGACGGCGACAGTGCTGATAGTGATGGTCGTGTTGCACATCGGCGGCGCGCTCAAGCACCTGATGTTTCACGACGACGAGACTATTGCGCGGATATTCGTGCCACGCCGCTGATCTCTCATCAGCGGCTCAGTTGCCCGAGCCACTGTACTGCCCGATAAACGGAATCAGCCGGCCGCACAACAACACAACCGTCCATATCCCGAGTGAAGCGTAGGCCACTGCTTTTGCAATCGGCGGCGAGTCTGTGTTCACATTCCATGTGTCCATGAGCGGATGCAATTTCCAATAGTAGAACAGCGCATTGAGCCCCGCCAAGACGATCAACACCATCTTCAACTGGAACACCGCGTTATTCGCATACGTCGCGGGGTCACCATAGAAGAACAGTACCCCCGTGATGAGGTTGAGACCAAATCCGAGCAACACCATAGGGATGAGCTTGTGGGTGGCAGCTGGGCTGAGGATTCTGAAATGACCAGCCAGACGCAGGTCGATAAGCAGCAGCCCACCGAGCAGAAGGGACAGCCCGAAGAAATGAAATATCTCCAGTATTGGCCAGAGCCAGTAAGCAGAGACGATCCACTGATTCAGGGCGCTGTCGGCGACGACTGCGACGATTGATTGGATAAGTGCTTGCAGCATGAGGGCTCCCTGTCAGATGTAGGCGACTAAACGGCCGGCGATAATCGCTCCGACCCATGTCAACAGTGAGATCAGCGCAACGACCTTCGTTGATCTACTGATGACGGCCCCTTCTCCCGATGCAATCTCGGCCCGCATCCGCGACTGAATGATTCCCGCCAGCACCATGCCCACGATGATCATCGAGATCTTCAGCAGAAACGCGATGTTCTCCGCGAACACGGTCGCCTGCGAGGTAAACAGCAACACGCCAGAGATCGCATTGATGATGAAACCAACCCAGGCGAATTTGCTGAGCGGCAGAAACGCGGCGGGGTGCAGCCCCTGATACATGCCGAGCAGGCGCAGATCGCGAATCAAAAATATTCCGACCACGATCCCGAGCCCGATTATGTGGATACTGAGCAGCACGGGATAGGCCCACAGCGACAGGCTCACCCACAGTGCCACCGGCGTGGCTTCAATCCATGCAAACATCAATCTGCTCCATCAACGAGGTTACTTTCACTCATACTTTTCACTCATCACCTGATTGGGGTCGGCGCGAAAGATCACGTAACCGATGCTGTCCGTGACAATTTCATGCCAGCCGTGGGGCATGCCCTTGGGGATAATCGCGATGTCGCCGGGTTTCACTTTTTGCATGACACCGCCGACCAGCGCGCCGCGATGGCCGTTGCCGAGCAGTTCGCTGCTGGTCGCTTCCGCATCGATAAAGGTGCCGCCAGTCAGCATCGTGCCCTCACCTGTGACGATGTAATAGATTTCATCGAGATCCACATGGGAGATGGCGGTGTTAGCGCTGCCCGCCTCCACCTTGCTGCGCTGGACCACCGAGACGCCCATGTACTCGTCGCCGACATCCACGTGGCGCACCACGATGTCACTGACAGTCTTGCCCTGAGCGAGCCCCTCCAGCCCTTGTTTGAAAATGGCCTCCACTTCGTCCTTGTTGATGACAAAGGAGCCGCCGCCCTGAGCAATACTTACGGCTGGCAGGAATGAAACGACAAGAATTAATCCACACGCCCTGCTGAATTGGAACATGATGCTCTCCTGATGACCTTCGCTTGATTATTATTGTGTTGAGAGTTGAGCAAAATCGCATTGCTGCTGCAGAGTCATGAGCGAGATGGACAGTACAGGAGTCACTCTCGACACGTCAATCAGCGTAACGCTTGCACGAGTGATACCCTGCGACAAAATGCCACTGCCGCTGCGTACCACACAGGAGTACACTGGAGTTGTAGAAATCCATAAGGAGTTCCCGCATGAAAATGTTCATACGAATACTGACGATTACCCTGCTCTCGCTGACTCCAATGCTGGCCAGTGCCGATGACTTCCTGAAGACCATGAAGGACTTCGAACTGGTCGATCATCTCGGCGCGACGCACAAGCTGAGTGACTACGAGAGCAAGGAATACATCGTGATGTACGTGCATGGCTCCGGCTGCCCGATCGCGCGCCTGTCGGTGCCGAGTTATCTGGCGGTGCGGGATGACTACGCCGACAAGGGCATCGAATTCCTGATGATCAACGCGTCAATTCAGGACGACATTCCCCGCATCCAGAAGGAAGCGACCGAATTCAACATCAACTTCCCGATCCTCAAAGATGAAGACCAGTCCGTCGCACGGTCGCTGGGCGTAGAGCGGACGGCCGAGGTATTCATCGTCGACCCGCGTACACATGAGGTGCTGTTCCGCGGCCCGATTGACGACTCGCTCGGGTACGAAGCTCAGCGTGCAAGCGTCGACCATAGCTATCTGCGCGATGCGCTGGACACGGTGCTCAAGGGCGAAAAAGTCGACATGAACGAGATCCCTGACTCCAAAGGGTGCCTGGTGGGCTTCTTCTTGAGCTGAGGATTTCTCCCCGCCATGTTGATCAAGAAAGAGAACTCGCGTCACAAGTCTGACGAACTTACCCAGCAGGGGGAGAAGAGGAAGGCGTGAACTGGCTGCACACCCGCTGCCGTAACTATGGCGACAGCGGATGTGGAGCAGAACTGCAAACTCGAATCAGCGTCTTACAGCGATTCAACAAATGCTGAGAGGTTAGCGATGTCAGCATCTGAAAGCGCCCCTGCCACGCCGTACATCAGGGCGCTCTGCGGGCCACGTGCCACGTTGCTCTTGTAAGTATTCAACGCGTCAGTCACAAACGCTGCATCGCGAGCGTTCAATTGTGGGCCGATACCACCTTCACCGCCAGCACCGTGGCAGGCCGCACAGGTCACGAACAGTGCCTTGCCCAGATCGGCAGGGCTGGCCGCACTGGCGGCTTCGCGCGCAGCGCGAGCTTGCTCGGCAATAGTGCCATTCTCTGCCAGGTAGGCGCTGTAGCATTCGCCTGTGCAGTTATTTACCTGTGGACGATCCTGAATTTCCAGAGTTGATCTGGCGATGACGAAGATGACAACAGAGGCAAGGACAACTAACGCGGTATTGATTAAAGCTTTCATGGTACTCCTGACGGTAAACCCTGATGGTAAACCCTGACGGTAAGTCCTGGTGGTTGGGAGGCTCGTGTGCGCAGAGCGTGGAGAGCCAGTCAATCAAATTGGGCGCGCGATTATAGCCCAACTAGGAACGGATTCAGCATTTTGCAGAAAAAAACCTTGGATAAAATGACAATCGGAGCTTTGTTTCACATTTTCGCACTCAGCGCATCTGCAGCACGACGGGGCAATGATCGGCACCGTGCACATCGTTGAGTATCTCGACTCCTTCAATGCGATCCTGCAAGGCACGCGAGGTCAGAAAATAATCGATACGCCAGCCGACATTGCGCGCCCGTGCCCCGCCCCGCATGCTCCACCAGCTGTACTTGACGATGTCCGGATGCAGATTTCGGAACGTATCGATGTAACCGGCGGCCAATAGCCTGTCCAATCCATCGATCTCCGCTTGGGTATACCCGGCACTCTTGTTGTAGTTCGCTTCCGGCCTCGCGATGTCGATCGGGCGATGTGCGACATTGAGATCGCCACAGATGATCACGGGCTTGCGCTTTTCCAGCGCCAGAATGAAGTTCGCGAACCTGGCATCCCAGCGCTGCCGGTACGCCAGACGCTTGAGTCCATCACCGGAATTCGGTGTATACACCGTGACAATGAACCAGCTGTCAAACTCCGCGGCAATGACGCGGCCTTCCTGATCGTGCTCCTCATCGCCTATGCCGTACTGCACAGACAGTGGCTCGGCTCTGCTGAATATTGCCGTGCCGGAGTAACCCTTCTTCACAGCCGAACTGCTGTACAGGTGATATCCCGCGAGCTCGGCCACGGCCTCGCGCACCTGATCATCCTGCGCTTTGGTTTCCTGCAGGCACAGCACATCCGGCTGCATCTGCTCGACGGAGTGCAGAAAATCTTTCTTCATGACGGCACGAATGCCGTTTACATTCCAGGAAATCAGACGCATAGGTACTTCCATTGTCGAGGGGTAGTTTATGTTGACGGCAGTGCAAAAGTGGCGGCCTGACCATGCAGGTGCCCTTTGGCATCTATCAGATTCCAGACGACCGCATCGTGTATCCGAAAGCGTTTCCCGCTGGATGAGACCCGTATACCGGAATAGTCATCGATAAAGCCATTTTCAGCAACCCGCGCCAAAAGCCGGGCTCGCTCCTCACGCCGCAACGGTTCGGCGGACAGGCGCGAGGGCATGGCAATCAAATGTTCAGGGGTCAGTTCGAACAACTCAAGGGCCAGGCGATTGCCATAAAAGAACAGCGGATCAGCTTCCGTGCCGTGCGCGAGAATGACGCGCGGCAAAGTCCACAAACTCTGCGCGGGGTCCAGCCCTTCGGTTATCAAAGGACGACCGAGGAGCCGTGCAAAACTTTCTGCGATCAACGTCAGCCGGGCGCCGGCGTGATTGCACAACAAGGCAGGGCAGGTGTTGATTTCCATTAAGGAGTTGGTTTCCATGAAAGTGCTGCTTCCGTGAACTCGCGGGCGTGGCGCGATTGTATTCTTTTTCTTGTGGCGCTGATAAGCGGCTGCTACCGTTCACGCAGAACAATCCGACCATAGGAGCACACCATGTCAATG
>CAIRBI010000033.1 GCA_903876785.1 uncultured Gammaproteobacteria bacterium | reverse complement strand
CCAGGGACCGACGTTCCCGGAGAGTGGACCGCGTTGACGCAGCCATTCCCAGTGAAGCCGCTGCCCTATGACCGTCAGGGTTTCCAGGAGGACGATCTGGTCGACTTCACGCCGGAGATTCTCGCCAAGGCCAAAGAGGCGGCCTCCAAGTTCCGTTTCAGTACGTCGGTCTTTACACCGCCGTCGTTGTTTGAGGATCCCAAAGATGGCACCGAGGGAACGCTGCACTTGCCGTCTTCCACCGGGGGCTCGAACTGGGAAGGCTCTGCCTATGATCCCGAGACTGGTCTGATTTACGTTCCTTCCCGCACCGCGACCAGCGTGTTGTCGCTGACGCACGAGCCGGAAGCGTCAAGCGTCGCTTACATTCAGGGCGGCAGCCGCACGCCGTCAGTCGATGGCATACCGCTGGTCAAGCCTCCTTACGGGCGCATCACCGCGATCGACATGACGAGCGGCGAGCATGTGTGGCAAGTGGTGAACGGTGATACTCCCGCAGCCATCAAGAACCATCCACTGCTGCAGGGTTTGGACATTGGCCGCACGGGCAAGCCAACCCGCTCAGGCATGGTGTTGACCAAGACTTTGCTGTTTGCTGGTGAGGGTGTGGGCGGCGACCCGGTGCTGTGGGCGCACGACAAGGCGACTGGCGACATCATTGCCAAAATCGACATGCCGGGCGTCGTCACTGGCGTACCGATGACTTACATGTATGAAGGCAAGCAATGTCTGGTGATGGCGGTCAGCTCGCGTGGGGAGTCTGCCCGCATTGTGGCCTTGGCGCTGCCTTAGCGGTAGCGCTTGTAGGCAGGCTCCCACGGTGACCATCGCTTGCAGGCAAGCTCCCACAGTGAACATCGCTTGCAGGCAAGCTCCCACACAGTGACTGTGGGAGCTTGCCCCGCAGGCGACAGCTCCCCGATCGGGTGCTAGACTGAGCCCGGGCATCCCGCCTAGGCCTTTACCGACAGAGGAGCTGCCATGACAGTGGTATTGATCGTTATTCTGACCCTGATCGCGATATTCCCCTTTTACGCGATCGCCATCTTCAACAAGCTCATCGCTCTGCGTAACCGCTTCGAGAACGCCTTCGCGCAGATTGACGTGCAGCTGAAGCGTCGTTATGACCTCATTCCCAATCTCGTCGAGACTGCCAAAGGCTATATGTCCCACGAGCGCGAGACGCTCGAAGCCGTGATCGCCGCGCGCAATGCTGCCGCCTCCGGGCTGGCCGCTGCGGCAGCCAATCCCAGCAGTGCTGTCGCGATTCGTGACCTCGCAGGCCAGGAAGGAGCACTGGGCGCAGCATTGGGCCGCCTCAACGTGGTCATGGAAGCCTATCCAGACCTGAAGGCCAACCAGAACATGATGCAGTTGTCTGAGGAGCTCACCAGCACGGAGAACAAGGTGGCGTTTGCACGGCAGGCCTTCAACGATCAGGTGATGGCGTACAACACTTACAAACAATCCTTTCCTCCTGTGGTCGTCGCCACGATATTCGGTCATGGCGCTGACGCGACACTGCTGAAGTTCGAGGACAGCGCGCAGATTCAGGCGGCACCCAAGGTGTCGTTCTAACCTCTTATGGACTTCTTCCGCTCGCAGGACATTGCCCGTCGCAACACGGTCAAACTGGTGGTCCTGTTCGCGCTCGCGTTGTTAAGTCTCATCGCCATCACCAATCTGCTGGTGATGGTCATGCTGGGGATGGTGGCGGAGAGTCTTCCTGCCAATATCCCACTCTTTCAGCGCATCGATTGGCGCCTCTTTCTGTGGGTCTCGCCGGCGATTCTCGGCGTGGTGGGGTTTGGCAGTCTCTACAAGATAGCCAGCCTGGCCGGGGGCGGCGCCCGTGTCGCCGAACTGCTGCAGGGCAAGCTGTTGATTCCCGGTGGCAATAGTTTCTCCGAGCAGAAAATCCTCAATGTGGTCGAAGAGATGGCGATAGCGTCCGGCACGCCGGTGCCGCCGGTCTACGTGCTGGAGGAGCAGGGCATCAATGCCTTTGCGGCCGGTTACACGCCAGCCGATGCGGTCATCGGCATCACGCGTGGAGCGATCGAAACCTTGAGCCGCGATGAGTTGCAGGGCGTGATCGCGCACGAGTTCAGCCACATCCTGCATGGCGACATGCGTCTGAATATTCGTCTGATCGGTATCCTGCACGGCATCATGGTGCTGGGCGTGATGGGCTATTACCTGTTGCGCAGCACTGGCAGGACACGCCGCTCGAAGAAGGGCGGCGGCGAGATTGCGATGGTGGCTCTGGGTCTGATGGTGATCGGCTACGCCGGGACATTCTTTGGCAATCTCATCAAGGCAGCCGTCAGTCGGCAGCGTGAATTTCTGGCCGATGCCTCTGCCGTGCAGTACACGCGCAATCCCGATGGGATCGCCGATGCTCTGAAGCGGATCGGTGGGGCGCCTGAAGGGTCGGTGCTGGAGAATCCCGGTGCGTCTGAAATCAGCCATGCGCTGTTCAGCAACGGGTTGCGGATGTCGTTCAGTTCATTGTTCTCAACTCATCCTCCGTTGGAACAGCGCATCCGCCGCATACAGCCGCAGTGGAATGGCAGTTTCGAGGTTGCTCCAAAGCCATCGCGAGCGCAGGGGTTGGCAGGGCAGGGGCTTTCGGGAGACAGTGCTGCTGCCAGTGGTCTGGCGAGAGGCGATAACGCGGGGATGCACACAGCGTTGCTCCTGACTGACGCGCTGCTGGCGCAGGCCGGCAATCCGCAGGAATCCGATATTCAACAGGCGCGGGCGTTGCTTGCGAGTATGCCTCAGGGGCTTCTGGAGGCGGCGCATAATCCCTTCAGCGCGCGAGCGCTGGTCTATTATTTATTGCTGGATCCCGATGCGTCGATCGCAGCTGAACAGATGGCTTGGCTGCAGAGCCATGCCGATGCTGCTGTCTTTGCCGCCCTGCAAGGACTGATTGAGAGGCGGCCAGTGATCAGTGCAGAGGTTCGTCTACCACTGGTCTGCCTGTGCCTGCCAGTGCTGCGGCAGTTGAGCGCGGAGCAGTACACGCCGTTTCGGCAGAATCTGCAGGCGCTCGTGCAGTCTGATGGCAAGACCAGTCTGTGGGAGTGGGTGTTGCAGCGTGTGGTGCTGCAGCAACTGGACACAGTGTTTCAGCCGCAAAGTCGTTTTCACCACCGTGCGCACCACAGTCTGCAGCAGCTGGCGCCGCACTGTGCGGTGTTGCTTGGGTTCCTGATCCGGGTTGGCAGGCAAGCGGAGGGAGGGGAGTCCGCTGCTCTTGTGAGGGCATGCGAGAAGCTGGGGATGCCAGATCTGGCAATGCCTGCAGCCGGTGAGTTGAACATGGCGAGCGTCAATGGCGCGCTTGATGCACTCCTCGCCCTGAAGCCTCTACAAAAGCCAGCTTTTCTGAAAGCCTGTGCAGCTGCCATTTGCGCGGACGGTGTGGCCACGGTTCAGGAGCTGGAGATATTCCGCACTATCGCTACTGCACTGGATTGTCCTTTACCTCCATTGCCCTTGAGCTCTCCGTTATTTCCGAGGCAGGAGGGCTCCTGATGGGACGGGGGGCACTTGCATCACGCGTGGCCCCGTGGCTGCTGCAGCGCGGTGTGCACTATGGCTGGATCGTTGCCGCCACCACTTTCCTGACCATGCTGGCCACCGCCGCAGCAATGGGTTCTGCGGGAATCATGATCGAACTACTGCGCGACGAGTTCGGCTGGGGCACGGATCAGATTTCCTCTGCCATGGCGATTCGACTGGTGCTGTTTGGTTTGTTCGGACCATTCGCCGCAGCTTTCATGAACCACTTCGGAGTTCGGAAGGTGGTGGTCTGCGCGCTGGGAATGATTGCCACCGGGTTGGGCTTGTCCTTCTTCATGACGGAGTTGTGGCAGTTGCTGTTGCTTTGGGGCGTAGTGGTGGGTGTTGGTACTGGCATGACCGCGCTGGTTCTGGGAGCGACGGTGGCGACGCGCTGGTTCAACCACCGTCGCGGGTTGGTGGTCGGATTGATGATGCGAGACTACCCGGCCGATGTGCAGCAGCCGTTGTTCGGCGATGAGGAGTTAACGCCTGCTCCTGCGCGCAGTACTCGTCTGGGCGCATTGGTGATCGCTCCGCTGCAGAATCTGCGCGATGTTTCACGTACCGGGACTTTCTGGGTCCTGTTTCTGAGTTTCTATGTATGCGGCTTCAGCACCAACGGGTTGATTCATACCCATTGGGTGCCCATGAACAACGACTTTGGGGTGTCCGTGATGGGAGCCGCGAGCATGCTGGCGATCATCGGATTGTTTGACTTTGTTGGCACTATTTTTTCGGGTTGGTTGTCAGATCGATTCGACAATCGCTGGCTGTTGTTCTGGTTCTACGGGTTGCGTGGTCTGTCGCTGATCTTTTTGTCCTTTTCCGGGTTGGCGCCTGTCGCATTGATGTTGTTTGCCGTGTTCTCCGGCCTGGACTGGGTGGCGACAGTGCCTCCAACGGTCAAGCTGACCGCCGCGCGCTTCGGTCCGCAAACCGCGAACATGACCTTCGGTTGGATATTTGCCGGCCACCAGATCGGAGCTGCCTCGGCGGCTTACGTCGCGGGGGTCATGCGCACGGATCTGCACACCTACATGCCAACCCTGCAACTTGCCGGCGCGCTGTGCATGATGGCCGCGCTCGTGGTGCTGACTTCTCGCGCTTCTCATGCTTCTCGTGCTTCTCGTGGGTCAGACCTGCGCATTTGATTGTTTTTTATAGGTTTGCATGAGAAAAGCAGCCATAAAACCCAGTTAGAAGTCCATTTCTGACCACAAATTTACAGCGCTTGGCAAAATACCTGCAATGAGATGCTCTTTTTGTTGAGAGTGTTGGATGGCTCTAATTGATCAAAGTTATTTGATTTAGGCCACAAAAATTGCCCTCTAACCGAATTTTAATGACCTAATTGAATAGAATATTATTTTTATTCAATGGGTTGCGCGGGTCTGACCCGCGAGGTTTTCGAGGTTTTATTGCAGATATAAATGGGCGCGAGAGCGCGGGAGCAGGAGTTTGAAAATGAAAAAGGGGCGAAGACTTGAAGTCTTCGCCCCTTTTGGTTTGTGAGCGCCGGATTCATTGGCCGGCGCTCGATTTCAGCACTTACTCAGCGGCAACAGTACGCTGCTTGGCTGCTTCACGCTGGGCGACGATTTCATCGTAGCCAGTTTGATCAAGGTGAGTAATCGCGATCCAGGCATGCGTCATTTCGTCCGCAGTACGGCTGCCAGCTACCACCCAGAAATCCGGATCAGGATTGTTCGGATTGTTGGCGGTATTGTCATACCACTGCTTGATGACCATCACGGCACCTGTTGGAAGCAGCGGAGCGACGTCCGGTTCGTACAGGTGGCTGTGGTGCCAAGTGGCACTCCAGTTGGACACCTGGCTGATTTGCTCGGTACGTCCTGTCGCTGGGTAGAAGATCTCCAGAGACGCTTGACGCATGCGCAGGTGGCCATGCGGCTGGAAGCTGTCGATGCGCACAGGGTGGTCGAACGAGTGGAAGCCCTGAGTCATGGCGGTGCCATTCGGAGGAACAATCAGCTCGCCTGATTCCAATCTGTAAAGCTTCAGATCCTGCTTGTACTTGGCCACTTCTTCGTAGCCTTCAGGGTGCAACCATACGCCGATTTCAACAACGTTGTCTTCAATGACGGTGCCAGGAGCAGTTGCGCCTACACCGCCTGGAAAGAGGTGGATATCCCAGCGCACGCGTGAATTGGCTGGCAGGGTGCGGCACACGCCTTCCGGCATGATTTCGCCCCATTTGCCCATCGCGTACTCGGTCAGCTGACCGTAGTCTTCGTATTCGCCTGTTTCCGCATTCATGATTTCCACGTCGGAGTTGGCATGATGTACAACAGCCTTGGCATTGCCGGCCGGTTTCACCTGGATCGCCTTGATGCAGCGGTCAGTGGTCAGGCCAGTCATGACATAAGGACGGTGCCACATGTCGTTACCCAGAGCAGGAACGTCGATTGGCGCAGAGTCCAGAATCAGGTTCGGTTCGCCGAACTGAGCGGCAAACGTCCATTGATCTGCCGGTGGCAGGTCTGCTACCGGGTGTGAGCGGTCGCCCCAATCACCCTCCGGTGCGCCTTGCTGCACCCAGGCAGTAATAGTGTCGATCTCGCTCTGCTCCAGTCTCCAGTCGCCTTGCAGCTCCTGAATGCCGATGCCGTGGTCGTAGGCATAGGGGGGCATTTCGCGGTTTTCAACTCGGTACTGAATGAGCGGAGCCCAGGGACGGACTTGCTCAAAGTTGGTGAGTTGCATGGGGCCGACACCGCCTTCGCGGTGGCAGACTACACAGTTATCCGTGATGATCTGTGCAACGTGATCAGCATAAGTCACCTGACCTTGGTCGATTGACAGGGCACTGGACTGAGCCTGAGCTTGGGCGCTAAGCCCCAGAGCAGCAAGTACGGTCAGGCCAAGAACGGCCTTTCCAGTACGCTGCGTCTGTTTCCAACACTGTATTGTTCTCATTGTTCTCTCCTCGAATTGGGTGAGCAGTTGTTGAAACGTTATTCCGCTTCCGAGGAGTTATTTACCCCTTTTTTGGGAGATAAGCAATAGCAGAATGATCGGTAGGCGAAGGTCGGCCGATCACATAGGGCTGCAGATCAGCAGTCCGGATTCAACTCTGGTGAATTATCTGAGAGGTAGGCGAGAAACTTCCAGTCGAAGTCCCCCTTGAATCTGGCAAAAGTGCCAATTGTTTGATCAATGTCAAATTATCTTCTACCTGTTGTATTTTTGCTTTGAGCGAAGTAGACAGCCTCCGGAACTGGAATTACATTTCTGCCACTGCTCACCCAATTAACGAGGAGAGGATCATGACATCAAAGCAGTTTTTAAAACAAAAACATTACACCGGTAAAGCCGTTATTGGCCTGACCGTCCTTGCGGCACTGGGGCTAACGGCTCAGGCTCAGGCCCAGTCCACGCCCTTGTCTATTGACGCGGAAAAGATCACTTACGCTGATCACGTCGCACAGATCATCACGGATAACTGTGTAGTCTGCCACCGCGAAGGCGGTGTCGGCCCCATGCAACTCACCAACTATGAGCAAATCCGTCCTTGGGCTCCGCTTATTCAGTACCGCGTTGAAAACCGCGAAATGCCCCCCTATGCCTACGACCACGGCATCGGCCTCCAGCAGCTGGAAGGCGACTGGAGACTGGAGCAGAGCGAGATCGATACTATCGTTGCGTGGGTTCAGCAAGGCGCTCCTGAAGGGGATTGGGGCGACCGCTCGCACCCAGTAGCGAATCTGCCACCGGCTGATGATTGGAATTTCGCCGCAGAGATGGGGCAGCCCGATGTGATTCTGGACTCCTCTCCGATCGATGTTCCGGCGCTGGGTAATGACATGTGGCACCGTCCTTACGTTATGACCGGACTGGATCAGGATCGCTGCATCAAGGCGATTCAAGTGAAGCCTGCTGGTAACGCCAAAGCTGTCGTGCATCACGCCAACTCCAACGTGGAAGTCCTCAACGCGGAAACAGGCGAATACGAAGAGTACGGTCAGCTGACTGAATATGCGATGGGTAAGTGGGGCGAAGTGATGCCGGAAGGCGTGTGCCGCACCCTGCCAGCCAATTCACGCGTACGCTGGGATATACATTTGTTCCCAGGCGGTGTGGGCGCGACTGCTCCGGGCACCATGATTGAAGACAACGTTGTCGAAATCGGTATCTGGTTGTATCCGGAAGGCTACGAAGAAGTTGCCAAATACAAGCAGGATCTGAAGTTGTACAGACTGAACTCCGGCGAGCTGATTGTACCTCCGCATGGCACTGCCATGACTCAGGGCTTCCACTCGTTCGACCACCCTGTGCGCATAGACAGCTTCCAGCCGCACGGCCACCTGCGCATGCGTCAAGCGTCTCTGGAGATCTTCTACCCAGCGACTGGACGCACTGAGCAGATCAGCCAGATATCCAACTGGAGCGCGACCTGGCACCACAACCATATTTATTCACCAGATGTAGCTCCGCTGCTGCCAACTGGCGCAGTACTGGTGATCAAGCAGTGGTACGACAACACCGCTAACAACCCGAACAACCCCGACCCTGATTTCTGGGTAGTGGAAGGCAGCCGTACCGCAGATGAGATGACGCACGCCTGGATCGCCGTCACTCACCTCGATCAGGCCGGGTATGACGATATTGTGGCTCAGCGTGAAGAGGCCAAGCAGCGTTCAGTGGCTACGCAGTAAGCTCTGACGGGGGGCGCCGGAAGTTGGGTCTGGTGCTCCCAAATAAACGAAGGGGACGAAGAGCTTTATCTTCGTCCCCTTTTTCTTTGTCTGCATTTTTTACAGCAGCGAGTCTACAGTAAAGAGTCTACAGTAAAGAGTCTATTACAGCGGGCGGATCTGCACGTTGCGGAACCGGACAATGCCACGCGCCCACTGCAGTGCAATCGGGCCACTGGCGAACTGAGTATCTTCGACGTCAGCGGTTTTCACACCATTGAGCGTAACCATGAGATGCGAGCCGTCCACGGTTATTTCATAGGTGTTCCACTTGCCCCCAGCTTTGGGGAATGGTTCGGCGACGGGTGCGATGTGCACGATACCGCCTGTTCCAAAGGTCAGGTCCGGGCGCTGATCGAAGACGTTGGCTTCATAGCAGGTGCGGTCGGTGATGGTGGCGGCATCCTGGCAGCGCATATAGATGCCGCTGTTGGCATCATCGCTTACCCAGAATTCCACGCGCAGTTCGAAATCATCATAAGATTCCTTGGTCACCAGAAAAGCGGCGCCGGGTCCCTCGGTGGCTTGAATCGTGCCGTCAGTGGCGCTCCAGTTGGCAGCGCCGACGACGTTGAAGTTCTCCAGACCGTTGACACCATCGATCAGTGTGGTCCAGCCGTCTTCCGCAGCTTGGGCGGCAGCGCCTGTCAGGCCGCCAAACAACAGCCCCAGCGAAAGAAGTGCAGATTTTTTCATGTTGTGTACTCCAGTGGTTTAAAACAAGTGATCTCCTTATGAGGAAGTCACCGGGGTAAGATCAATGACAGGAATAGAGTGCTTATCCTTCTGCCGGCGGGTGATTTCTT
>CAIRBI010000032.1 GCA_903876785.1 uncultured Gammaproteobacteria bacterium | reverse complement strand
GTCTCAAGTCGCTGCCCGATCATGAAGAGCCGTTGATCCGTCAGGCAATCGCGCTGGTGGAGCAGCGAGCGGATTCGCTGCAAGGCAAATGCCAGCGGAAATCCAAACGGCTTTTTCGCGCGCGCCCAAAGCTGAAAGAGGCCGCGTCTATTTTTTAGCATCCGGGTCTCCTGTCTTGGGCGCTTGCCCGACCGCTTCTCCGGAAGCGGACTTTTCGAAATCGATCCCGCTGACGCCCCAACCCATTACCTTTGATTCTGTCTGTTTTTTATCGCACACTGGTTTCCACTTTGTCCAAAGGCTGTTGGGGATTCATGAATCATGCTCACCCTGTACGTTGGTTTTAGCGCACTGGTTGCTGTTCTGTTGATTGTTGATTTTGTCGTGCTCAAGGCACAGGGCACGCACCGTGTCAGCATCAAAGAGGCCGCGATCTGGTCTGTCGTCTGGGTGATGGTCGCGCTGTCATTTTGCGGATGGTTCTGGTGGTACACCGATCAGACGCTGGGCCGCGAGGTCGCCGATGCCAAAGCGCTGGAGTTCATCACCGGATATCTGATTGAAAAATCCCTGGCCGTCGACAACGTGTTTGTCTGGGTGACCTTGTTCAGCTTTTTCGCCGTCCCCCCGGAATTTCAAAAGCGTGTCTTGCTATATGGCGTGCTTGGCGCCATCGTGATGCGCGCGATCCTGATTTACCTCGGTTCGATCTTGCTGCAGGAATTTCACTGGATCTTGTATCTTTTCGGCGCGTTTTTGCTGGCCACCGGCGCCAAGATGCTCTGGTTTGCGGAGCAGGAGCCGAATCTGGCAGAGAATCCGATTCTCAAGTGGATGCGATCGCACTTGCGCATCACCTCGGAATATCACGGCCAGAAATTCCTTGTGCGACGCGATGGCCTGCTATGGTTAACCCCGCTGTTTGTTGTGCTGGTGCTTGTCGAAATCACTGATTTGATATTCGCCGTCGACAGTATTCCGGCAATTTTTGCAGTCACCAGCGATCCATTTATCGTCTTCTCTTCCAATATTTTCGCGATATTGGGTCTTCGCGCGATGTATTTCTTGCTGGCTGATATGGCAGACCGCTTTCATCTGCTCAAATATGGCCTCGCGTTCATTCTCATCTTCATTGGCGTAAAAATGCTGTTGCTGGACCTCTACAAGATTCCCGTCGGTTTTGCGCTGGCGGTGGTGTTTGTCATTCTGGTGGTCAGCATGTTGGGCAGTCTTTACGTTACTCGACCCAACAAGAAATGAGCTTTCTCTCACTATAAGGAAAACAAAAATGTTCAATCACATCATGATCGGCGCAAACGACATCGAGCGCTCCAAACGCTTCTACGACGCAGTGCTTGGGACTCTCGGTGCAGGTGAGCCAGTGCGCAACAAGGCGCCAACCGGCCACACTCGGCTGTTCTACCGGCATGACGGCAGCGTCTTCTGCGTCACCGAGCCAATCAACGACGAGCCGGCCACTTTCGCCAACGGCTCCACCATCGGCTTCAAGTGCAGCTCGCCTGAACAGTTGTTGGAGTTTCACGCAGCAGCCATTGCGCATGGTGGCTCCTCGATTGAAGAGCCGCCGGGGCTTCGTCAAAGCGCTATGGGGCCGCTTTACCTCGCCTATGTCCGAGATCCCGACGGCCACAAACTCTGCGCCATTCATCGTCCTGCCTAGGATTGTCGAGCGAGTAATGCTGACGCTTCGAGGTAAGGAGCGTCAGAGTATTCGCTCTATGTGCGACACCGCCAAGCTTGCAAGCATTCCAGACGCGCGCTGAAAGTTCTCTCGCACTCTTCTCCCGCACTTTTCTCTTGTCTCTTGCGCGCCGCCAAAGCGCGTTATCGCACTGTTTCCGCAGAGGGCTGCCCGTAGGCTGCTTCTATGCCGCAAGGTACTTCAACCTTCGCAAGCACACAGGAGTTTCATATGAGTAAACATACTCGAAATCAACAGCAACACCCACGCTCACCGTGACCCGATCACCGGTGAGCCCGGATCACATCCTGTAGGCACAGGAGTTGGCGCTGCCGCCGGTGGCGCAGCTGGTGCCTTGGTAGGCTCGCTGGGAGGCCCGGTGGGCACAATAGTCGGAGCGACCGTGGGAGCGGTTTTGGGTGGGCTTGGCGGAAAAGACTTCGCGGAGGTGATCGACGCAACGGTAGAGGACGACTACTGGCGCAAAAACTATTTGAGCCGGGCGTATGTGCGACAAGGCGACGTCTTCGACGATTATGGGCCCGCTTATCGGTTCGGAGTTGACTCCTACGGGCGCTACAAAGGCCGCACGTTTGATCAGTCGGAGGCTGAGCTGATGGGCCAGTGGGAGCACAACAGAGGTTCGTCAAGCCTGGCATGGGATCGCGCCAGGCACGCCAGCCGTGACTCCTGGCAGCGGGTTAGTGATTCAGCGGAACGCTCAAAGAATCACGTGCGGTAGCGCGCCGACGCGCATGCGCGCTTACGGTATTGTGCGTTGTACTGCATTAATCAATCTGTGCTTGAAAAGGGCGCGTTATGGCGCCTTGGAGAATTAATATGTTCAGAAAAATGATTCCAATTACCGCCATTGCTGTGCTGATGCTGACGGGCTGTGGTGAGACTCCTTCCGAAACGGCAGACGATGTTTCGGAGGCGCGTGAAGACGCGGCACAAGATATCACCGCAACTCGCGAGGATGCGGATCAGTCGATCAACAATGCTCAGGGCGACGTCGTCGATGCGCGGCAGGACCTTGTCAGAACCGACCGCAATGCAGTCAATGAGGTCACTGAAGCGGAAGCCGAGGTAATGACCACGACCGCTCACGCCAATTACGATGTTGCCAAAGCCGAGGCTGAAGGCCGCAACACGGTCGCGCAGGAACGCTGTGATGCATTCACGGGGGCAAGCAAGGACTCGTGCGTCAGCGAAGCTGAGATGACACTGGCCTCGGCAATGGCTGTTGCCACGTCCGCTCGTGATACAGCGCTGGTGGCGGCTGAACGTCACTGATAGCACTGGGTATCCATGCCGGCAGGCCGCGATCGCTTTGATATAATTCGAAGCATTTCCGGTGCTGCCTCTGCCTGTGCCATCCATCGCAATACCAGGTGCCTTCGGTCACCTCGGCCACGACGACTCCCCCTCTTTTACAACACTCTGCAGTTGGCAAAGCATTATCATGTCAATTCCGAATCGAAAAATGCAATGCAAGGGGTTCATATGCAACACGTTCTAATCATCCATGAAGTCGCGTCCTATCCGGCATGGAAGGCTATTTTCGACCAGGCGTCGGACATCAGGAAGAGAGCTGGAGAAATCAGCTATCAATTGCTGCGCTACGACAATGACGCAAACAAGGTCGTTCACTTTTCCGAGTGGTCATCGCTTGACGATGCCCGGCGCTTTTTCGAATCACCTGAATTGGTGGAGATCAGAAAAAGAGCTGGCGTAAGATCTCCTGAGTTCATTTATCTGCGTGAGATAGAGCATGGGGTGCTATAACTTGAGATGAAGCTCGTTTTCTGGTAATTGGGCGTATCGCTGCAAAGCATTGGTCTGCGGTTATCACTTACAGAAATGGAAGAATCAGGCTGATTTCCGTAAGGCGCTCCCGCAAGAGAGAGGTGGGATTGTATGAAAGCTAGAGATTTTGATAAAAAATTCAACGACGGCGAAGAGGACATCATCGATGATCTTGATTTGTCCACTACGCGTCGCGTCAACCACGAGCAAAAGCGCATTAATGTCGACTTTCCTGCCTGGGTTGTTGAGTCATTGGACCGTGAGGCAGCCCGCATAGGTGTAACGCGTCAGTCAATCATAAAGGTCTGGTTGGTCGAGCGCCTCAAGGCTGAATCCGCCAGCAAACCATATATTGGTGATGCGCCCGGTGGCGCGAAGTAGCGGTGCGTAATCTATCAACATGCTCAATCTTTTCCTGAATTTCGTCGCTGGAGCACTTCTGTGCAACAGCATTCCTCATCTCGCGGCCGGGCTGCGTGGCGAGATGTTCCCTTCACCATTTGCTTCTCCTCCAGGGGTTGGCAACTCTCGACCTGTCGTGAATGTTATCTGGGGTTTGTGCAATGTTGTCGGTGGCATTGCATTGCTCGAGTATGCGCCAGTTGCAGTTGGCCTGAATATTTCGTTCTGCTCTGCAGTTATGGGAGCACTCTTAACCGGTGTCGGGCTGGGGTGGCACTTTGGGCGTGTGCGAGGAAAGTATCCGCACTCATATACAGATGAATAACCGCGATATGGGCCTGGCCCTTTTGGTCGTGACCATCTGGGGCGCCAGTTTTACCGTCATCAGCCTGGGTCTGGATGGCGTCCCTCCGATGCTGCTTGCAGCCATGCGCTTTGCACTGGCTGCAGTTCCGGCGGTGTTCTTTGTGCGCCGTCCTGCCATCGAATTGCGCTACCTGATTGGCTATGGGTTGCTGGTCGGAGTGGGTCAGTTTGGTTGTCTCTTCTATGCCATGCACATGGGCATGCCGGCGGGCCTCGCATCGGTGGTGCTGCAATCGCAGGCATTCTTCACGCTCGCTTTGGCGGCGATATTTCTGAGGGAATCTGTCTCGGCACCGCAAGTGACCGGCGTCGTGGTGGCGGCCTTCGGGTTGTTTCTGATAGCACAGGGCGGCAGCGGCCCGGGCCTCAGCGCTTTGCCGCTGGGAGCACTGTTGCTGTGTATGGCGGGCGCGGCTTTCTGGGGAGGCTCCAACATCATCGTGCGCAAGGCGTCAGTTGCAGCTTTCCAGCGCGGTGACAGCGTGAACATGTTCAGCCTCGTCGTGTGGTCGAGCCTAGTGCCGCCGATTCCGTTGCTCCTGCTGGCATTGCAGCTGGACTCCCTGCAGACCATGGAGGTGGCAGTAAGCCAAATCGACGCTGCATCAATTCTCGTCTTCTTCTACCTCTCTTTTTGCGCGACACTGTTCGGATTCGGGGCATGGAGCAGCCTGCTCTCCCGCTACCTGACCGCGAGCGTGGCCCCGTTATCCCTGCTGGTGCCGGTGACGGGCCTACTGACCGCCAGTGTCGTGCTCGATGAGCATCTGTCCTGGCTGCAATGGGGTGGTTGCCTTGCGGTGCTGTGCGGCTTGGCCATTACAACATTGAGAGGAGCTCCTCATGCAAAGCGCTGATTCCCGCGTCACCATTCATATGGCCGCCAGCCTCGATGGCTTCATCGCCCGCAAGGACGGACGTGTTGACTGGATGGAGACCGCCGACGAATTCCCGGACGGCGACACGATGGACCCGGAGTTTGTGGAGGCGTTTCTAAAGACCATCGATTGCTATGTGATGGGGTCGCGAACTTACGAAACCGCGTTGAACTTTGCAGAGCAGGGCTTCGGGTGGGCGTATGGCGACAAGCCCACCTTCGTTCTCACCACGCGCGATTTGCCGCGCATCCGCGACACCGTCGAATTCTACGCTGGCGATCTTGCGCAGCTCGTCAACGTGCGGCTGCGGCCAGCGTTCGGCAGCATCTGGTTTGTCGGCGGCGGAGCGGTGTCTGGCGAATGCCTGCGTCTCGGACTGGCTGACGAGCTGCGCTATTCGATCCTGCCGGTTCTGATCGGCGATGGTGTGCAGTTCTTTGAAAAGCTGGATAGAGACGTCGCTCTGCATTTGCAAGAGGTCAAAGCCTACAAGAGCGGCATGGTGGGGCTTTGCTATGAAGTGAGGCCGTGCGGCGTGGTGATGGACAAATTGTGAGACAAGCATGGCTCATGACATCCGGTCACGTGCTTGGTTGTCTTCGAAAACATCATGTATCCAGACGAGCATAGGAAATGTATATACCCAAGCACTTTGAGGAGCCTCGGACTGAGGTTCTGCACGAGCTGATGCGTGCGCAGCCATTGGCGACACTGATTACCATGTCAGCCGGTGGCCTTGAAGCTAATCATATTCCGTTGCAGATAGTCGCCTCAACGAATCCACTTGGCACCCTGCGTGGGCACGTTGCCCGCGCAAATCCTCTGCTCGTTGGGCTTAGGAGTGACGTTGAGGCCCTGGTAATTTTCCATGGCCCGGATGCCTATATCAGTCCTTCGTGGTATGCGTCCAAGGTGGAGTCAGGCAAAGTCGTGCCCACGTGGAATTATGCGGTCGCCCATGCGTATGGTTATGTGCGCATCGTGGATGACAGAGACTGGCTGCGTACTCAGATCGATTCTCTGACTACGCAACACGAAGCGCAGCAGCGGGAGCCTTGGTCTGTCGCCGACGCCCCCTCCGACTACATTGAAAAAATGCTGGGCGCCATCGTCGGCATTGAAATAGTGATCACGAGGCTGCTCGGCAAGTGGAAGGTGAGCCAGAACCAGCCTCACGGCAATCAGACTGGCGTGATCGCAGGGTTGAGGGCGGCGGGCACTGGCAGTGCCATTGAGGTGGCTGATCTTGTTGCGGAGGCCGCCGGACCCAAAGGACTTTCTTAGCACTACGCTTAGTACTGCGCTTAGCACCGCGACATGATATGGACTCTAACTAGCCAATCCTGGCTGTTGGTTTGGTTGATTTCGGAGTAGAGATGGAAGCGGGTTTTTGGCATCAGAAATGGGCAGAGGGCGATATTGGCTTTCACGCGGCGAAGGCAAATCCCGCACTTCAAGAGCACTTCGGTAAACTGCAAATGGCTGCACATGGGAGGGTATTTCTGCCGCTGTGTGGCAAGACGCGAGACATTGCGTGGCTGCGCGACGAAGGCTATCGTGTCACTGGCGCGGAGCTGAGTGAACTGGCTATCAAGGCATTGTTCGACGAGCTTGGAATCGTGCCCGAGATTACCAATGTCGGCCAACACTTGTGTTACCAGTCCCGCAACATTCGCATATTTGTTGGCGATATTTTTGACTTGTCGGCGAAGCTTCTCGGCCCCATCGACGCGATCTACGACCGCGCGGCACTGGTGGCGCTGCCGATGGAGATGCGCGCGCGTTATGCCGCGCACCTGATTGAAATTACCGACGCAGCCCAGCAACTGCTGATCAGCTACGAATACGATCAGCAGCTCATGAATGGCCCTCCCTTCTCGGTGCATGCAGACGAAGTGCGGCGCCTTTACTCCGTCACCTATGACGTGCGGCCGCTCGCAACACATGAAGTTCCCGGAGGGCTGCGGGGCAAGGTGCCGGCCACAGAAACCATATGGGCGCTGCAGATGGCGCATTGTTGAATTCAGGATCGAAATCCACCACGCAGGGAATGATCAATGGCAAGACATATTGAAAGACACAGGACTTCTCGGGTTGGCTGGTTGCGCGCAGCGGTGCTTGGCGCGAATGACGGCATTGTTTCTACCGCCAGCCTGATAATCGGGGTGCTGGCCGCAGGAGCCAGCTCGGAATCCGTCATGGTCACCGGGATTGCGGGCCTGGCTGCCGGCGCCATGTCGATGGCAGCGGGCGAATATGTATCGGTGAGTTCGCAGGCGGATACGGAAAACTCCGATCTGGAGCGCGAGCGCAAAGAGCTGGCGGATGACCCCGTGCATGAACTCGATGAGCTGACCAGCATCTACATTCATCGCGGTCTGGATGCGGACCTGGCGCGCAGTGTGGCGATTCAGTTGACCGCCAGGGATGCGCTCGGCGCGCATGCGCGAGATGAACTGGGTATTTCGGAGACGCTCAAGGCCCGCCCTGTGCAGGCGGCATTCTCTTCGGCTGTGACGTTCGCAGTCGGAGCCTTTCTTCCGCTGCTGGTCATAATGCTTTTTCCTCCGTCGCTGCAGATCGTGGCGGTATCGTTGGCCTCGCTGGTTTTTCTGGCGCTTCTTGGTGCACTGTCCGCCAAGGCGGGCGGCGCGTCCATTGTGAAAGCAGCGTCGCGCGTCACTGTTTGGGGTGCATTGGCGATGGCGTTGACTGCCGGTGTTGGTTCAGTCTTCGGAGTGCTGTGATCTTCATGAATCGAAAGTCGGGATACGGCTGGCCGTCCTCGCATTAAACCCGTTTTGCTTTGCAGCGGCGCGACTCAACGATATAGTGGCCGCCAGCCCCCTTATTCCTATCTGTATCGGTGACCACATATGCACACACGCATGCACTCAAAACGCCTGGGTATCCTTTGTATCAGCGCTCTCTCACTCGTAGCCTGCAGCCAGGAAGCGCCGGACACCGAGCAGGCCATCGTTTCCCCAGAGGCGATACGCAGCAATGGTGCGGCGGGTGCGACCAATACTTATGAAGAACCGGCGGCTGCCGTGGCGACAGCCACCCCGGACGGCACCACGGGCGCCTCCGCTGCCTACACGCCGCCGGCCGAGATGGAAACGACTTATGAGAGTGAGCTGCTACTCAACACGCATCAGCTGATTACCGAGGGCAAGCGCTCCGGCGAGGGTTACTTCAGTGCCGACGGCAACCGGCTCATCTACCAGGCTGAGCTGGAGGGCGACAACCCCTTCTACCAGATCTTCGTGCGTGATCTCGTGAGCGGCACCACGACGCGCGTCTCGCCTGGCACCGGGTTGACGACCTGTTCATGGATTCACCCGACGCAAGACCTCGTTCTGTTCTCCTCCACTCACGACGACCCTGACGCCATCGGCAAGCAGCAGCGCGAGATTGCGATGCGCGAGAGCGCGGTGCAGCGGGGCTACGCGTGGGACTATGACGAACACTACGAGATTTATCAGGCCAACGCGGACGGCAGCGGGCTGGTGAATCTTTCGAATGCCCGTGGCTATGACGCCGAGGGTTCGTATTCCTCTGATGGGCAGACCATCATCTTCGCCTCCAACCGCGAGGCTTATAACCGGCCGTTGAGTCAGGCCGAGCAGCGCCTGTTCGAGGATGATGCGTCCTACTTCATGGACCTGTACGTGATGAACCCCGACGGCAGCAATGTGCGGCAGTTGACGCACTCCCCTGGCTACGATGGCGGTCCCTTCTTCAGCGCGGACAACCAGCAGGTGGTGTGGCGCCGTTTCAATCCGGATGGCAACAGCGCCGAGATCTGGACCATGAATGCCGATGGCAGCAACCAGCGTCAGCTCACCGATTCGGCGATGGTGTCCTGGGGCCCCTATTTCCATCCGAGCGGCGATTACATCATCTACTCCAGCAACGTGCTGGGGCACGC
>CAIRBI010000031.1 GCA_903876785.1 uncultured Gammaproteobacteria bacterium | reverse complement strand
TGCGAATCACGACATACGGACGATCAGACCAAAAATGAAAATACTGATGATTTATCCGCAGCTCGACGCCCCTCTCGGGACCAACCACGGCATCGCCTCGCTTGCAGGTGTATTGCATGCCAATGGTCATGTCATGGACCTCATGCATGTCTCCGAGAAGTACAAACCCGTGCCCAGCAGTGAGGAGATCATTGCCTACATCCAGGAAACCAAACCGGGACTGGTCGGCTTTTCCGTGATGTCCCAGCAGTACGACTGGGTGGTGGAGAAGAGCAAAGCCATTCGTGCGGCGATGCCCGAGCTGGTGCAGGTGATCGGTGGTGTGCATGTCACCATGGTGCCGGAGGAAGTCCACAAGTCCCGGTTCTTCGACTACACCTGTGTGGGCGAAGCGGATTGGGCGTTGAAGCAATTGATGGATGCGCTGGAGAAGGGCGAGCGCCCGCACCATCTGGCCAATTTCCGCTCCTGGATGGGTGACGTGCCGGTGGTCAACAAGGTAGCGCCGTTCCCGGATCTGGCAGTATTGCCGCCACTGGATTACAACGTCTTCGACATGAAGGCCGTGATGAAGGAGACGCGCGGCTGGATGGGCATCCTGACCTCGCGCGGCTGTCCCTACAAATGCACCTACTGCTTCAACATCGAGATCGTCGACCAGTACGTCGCAGACGGTGCCGCGAAAAACGTGAAGGACTTCCTGCGGCATTTCCCCATCGATGTGATGATGGAAGACCTCAAGAAACTCGTGCGCGAAAACCCCGAGATCAATACCTTCATCTTCGATGATGACCTCTTCACTCTCAACACCGCCTATGTCATCGAATTCTGCGAGGCCTACAAGAAACACAAGGTAGGCATTCCCTTTGTGGTGAACGGGCACGTCAACTGCTTCGAGGAAGTCGCTGCCAAAGCGCTCAAGGATGCGGGCTGCATCATCGTCAAATTCGGGTTGGAAAGCGGCTCACCACGCGTGCGTCGCGAGGTGCTCAAGCGCTACATGAAAAACGAGCAGATTGAGCGCTCTTTCGCTGCCGCCGATGCTTACGACCTCCACAGTTCCGCGTTCATCATGATGGGCCTGCCCTATGAAGGACGTGAGGAAATCATGGAAACCATTCGCCTGTGCGCGAAGGTGAAAATGGGCCGCTTCCGCTGGGCGCTGTTCTTCCCCTTCAAGGGCACGGCGGGATACGAGATCGCCAAGCCCTTGATCGACGAGAGCAAGCTGGCGGGGCAGGGTAATTACTTCGACGGTTCCTGTCTGAACTTTGGCGAGGAACATGATCTGTATCTGGATAAACTCGCCAAGCTCTGCAACTGGTATGTGAATGCCGAGACCGACTGGGAGTGCGCACCGATCTACCGCAACCTGGTGGAGAAAGTGGAAGCGATGGACAGAGAGACCTGGATGCGCGAGCGCGACGACCTGGTGGCCTACGACCGCGATCTCTCCGAGGAGCTGATGGCCCGCGATCTGATTCACTACACCATCCGTTACTCCAACGTCATGGGAGTGCGCTCCGACTACATCAAGCAGGAGCGCGAGCAGATGGCGGCGGGGACCAAGAAAGAGGCCGTGGCCTACACCCTGGATCAGAGCTGAGAGACGGCGGGTCACGAGTTACACTATGCTTCCAGCCCTGCAGTCGGTGAAGAGTCTGGTGGTGCGCTGTCCCAATTGGGTTGGCGACATCGTCATGGCGACGCCCGTGTTCGAGTGTCTGCGTGCGAACTTCCCGGATGCGACGATCACTGCCTGCGTGCGGCCCTATGCACGCGGCATTCTGCAGGACGCTCCCTGGTTCGATCACATCGTTCCCTGTCAGGACAAGAACCTCAAGGGCTTACGTCAGTTGCGCGCCGCTCTGCGTCCGCTGCGCCCTGAGGTCGGCCTGCTGCTGACCAATACCACCCACTCCTTCCTCAGCTTCAAGTTTGCCGGTGTGCCGGATATTTATGGCTATCGCCGCAATCTGCGCCGCTTCTTCCTGACCGGTGGGCCGCTGCCGCAACGTGAAGGCGGCAAGATCAAACCACTGCCGATGCAGGATTATTATCTGGAGCTTTGCCGCAGCCTGGGGCTGACGCTGCCAGCAGCGCCGCGCAGTCGCCTCTATCTGTCCTCCGAGCACGAAGAGCAGGGGCTGGCACGACTGCGGGCCTGCGGTGTCGATGCTGACGACATGGTGATTGGTCTGAATCCCGGCGCCAGTTTTGGTTCGTCCAAGTGCTGGCCGGCGGAGTATTTTGCGCAGCTTGCGGAACTGCTGCAGGAGACGCTGGGCTGCAAGATTCTGCTTCTGGTCGGACCCGGCGAGGAGACCATCGCGCAGAGAATTGTCGACGCCAGCCGCGCCAGCATCATTAATCCCAGTACCATCAACCCCGGCGGCGTGCGGGTTGACCTGGCCGAGCTCAAGCCCCTGATCAAGCGCTGCAATCTGCTGATCACCAATGACACCGGACCACGCCACTATGCCGTGGCCTTCGATGTGCCGCATATCGTCCTGATGGGGCCGACCAATGCGATCTATACGGCCACCAATCTCGAACAAACGAAAGTGATGCAGCGCAATCTGCCCTGCGTGCCCTGCCACAAGAAAGTCTGTCCGCTCGGGCATCACGCCTGCATGCGCGAGATCACGCCGGAGGCCGTCATGCAGGAAGTGCTGGGGCTGCCGCGGGCGTCATTGCGGGGACACAATTGAGGAATTCAGCATGAGACCTGCGTTTTATCGCGATTTGTGGGAGGTGCTCAGACTCAGCCCGGATACCGAAGCAATCAAGTCCCTCTCCCATCGCGTGGCCGCCACGTTCGTGGATCGCTATTTCTACAGTGACGAATACAACGAAGGTTACATCGAACTGCTGTGCGAAATGGCAACCGCCTTTGCCGACCCAGCACTGAATCAGATTGCGGCGAAGACCTTGTTTGGAGTGGTTGTCGAGCGGTTGTGTGACGACTTCGAGGAGCTGCAGACCGAGACCTACAATCGCCTGATCTGTCAGGTAACGGGCTACCTGCGCGCCCAGCCAGGCGGCAAAGCGTTGCACGAGCGGCTCAATGCGTTCCGTCTGCATTCCGATGAGCAGCTTTACCAGCGCATCGAATCCATTCGTCTTAGCCCTGATCAGCCGTTGCCAGCCGACCTGCGGCCGCGCAAGGTGCTCGTGCTCTCACGCGTGACTATCGGCGCCGACGTGGCGGTCAGCAGCGTGATCTGTCAGCGCGTGCTGCAGCAGTTTCCGGCGGCGGAAGTGGTGGTGCTGGGCAACGCCAAGCTGCGGCAGATCATGGCGCCGGCTCTGGCGACGACTGCCGCAGGTGGGCGCATCCGCGTTCGTGAGCTTAATTATGCGCGGCACGGCGGGCTCATTGAGCGCTTCAATACCTGGCTGGACCTGGTGGCCGACGTGCAGGATGAGCTGGCCGGGCTGGATGCCAATGAGTATCTGTTGCTCGACCCCGACTCGCGCCTCACCCAGCTGGGAGTGTTGCCGCTGGTGCCGGATCGCAACTATCGCTTCTTCAACAGTCGCGGCAAGCCGGGCTACCCGGTGAAGGGCTCCATCTCCGAACTGGCCAACATCTGGCTGGACAATCTCTTCGCTGACAACGTGCTGGGACATGGCGCCTTCAGTTATCCGCAGGTATGGCTGGACGCGGAGGAGTTGGCTGTTGCGCAGCGCCTGCGCGAGAGGCTCTGTTCGAGGGGCCTTCGTCGAATTATCACACTCAATCTTGGTGTCGGCGGTAATATGCGCAAGCGCGTGCCCGGCGATTTTGAAGTGCAGTTGGTGCTGAGCCTGCTGCGCGAGCCTGATACCGTCGTGTTGCTGGACATGGGCTTTGGTGACGAAGAGTTGGGGCGCAGCCAGGCGATTCTGTCGGCGGCCATTGCTGCAGGCGTCGCGACGCACACATTGGCGTTCGCTGACCTGAACCGGCCTGACCAAAAACGGGCACCTGGCACTGCTGAAGGACTTTCGCTCGAGCGCTTGCTCGGTATTCATTGCGATGTCGGGCAGATTGCGGCGCTGATTGCGCGCAGCGATGAGTTTATTGGCTACGACTCGGCGTGCCAGCACATCGGTGCGGCATTGAACGTAAGCACATTCACCGTGTTCGCGGGCACGAACAATGCCCGGTTCATCCGCCGCTGGCATGCCTGCGGCCCCAATACCAGTGAGATAGTCTACGTGGACACGCTCAGCCGGGAACACGACATTGACACACTGGAACTCATCGACAGACTGCAGGATCTGCGGCGCCATTGACCAGCCGCGTTGCCACTTCCTGCTCGTCAAAAGTACATGTCACTTTCTTTTCATTTGTGTGAGAAAAGACACCTTATGGGTTGACCATGGGGGGCATGTTGGGCAAAATTGCCGTTAGTCCGTAAATAAGAAGTAGAAGGATGGCCGCATGTCACAGATTCTCACCATAGATACCTCCCTCCTATTTCTGCATCGCTTGCTCGAACTACCCGGAATTCTCGGGAACTAGTTGTGCGCGTTCGCTTTTCCCGAAAGGATTCACCCGCATTACAGGATACAAAGGGACAGCTTCATCCGTATCCGCCTGCTGTAGTTATAAATGATTCAGAAAATTACAAAAGTAAGAGTGTCATTGGAGGAATAAAATGCTGTACCCACAAACAGTCCATCGTAAAAACTATCTGCGCAACATGATCCGGGTTGGTCTCGCACTCTCACTGTGCACCCCGGCCGTCCTGATGGCGCAGACTCCCGCTCCGTCAGATGACGAAGTCGAGGAAGTCGTTGTCACGGGTTCTTATATCCGCAACAGTGCCTTTGCCCAGAATTCCCCGGTTGCCACAGTAACCCAGGAAGATCTCTATCAGTCCGGTGCGCCAAGCATGGCAAACTACATCCGCGATCTGAGCTTTACTCAAAACACCAACACCGTTCAGAACGTACTGTCTGATGCTGCCGGCTCTCAGAGCGGCGTAGGCACCACGTTCAACCTGCGTGGTCTCGGTGAAAACAGCACACTGTCCCTGATGGATGGCGTGCGCAGTATCGATACTTCCATCACTGCCATGGTGCCGGACATCGCAGTAGCGCGTATGGAGATCGTGCTTGACGGCGGTTCCGCACTGTACGGCTCCGACGCAGTAGCCGGTGTGGTCAACATCGTTCCGATCAAGGAATTCGATGGTGTCCGCGTTCGTGCCTACTATCAGACACCTGAGGAAGGCGGCTTCGAAGAAGGCAACCTCTCCATATTGTGGGGCAAGAGCTTCGATAACGGCGTGAACTACGTCGGTGCCTTCGATGCCAGAAAGCGTACCCGTCTGGGCATGTATGAGCGTCCAAGAGAGTGGGAAATGGCCGACGGTTCATCCGGTTCAGGCAACCCAGGTACTTATCGTCGTATCACTGGCGCCGTACCAAAACTTGGCGCTCAGCACGGCGGCCGTTTGACTGGCGGTAACCTGCCTGACCCAAGCTGTGGCACGTTCAACAAAGGCCTCGAAGATCGTACTCAGCGTGGCAGCATACCCAGCGGTATCATTACCGGTACTGGCGCCAGCGCCACTTGCTGGTACAACTACACCACCACGTACCCCTATGCCCGTGGCATGAACGAGTACAACCTGTACCAGAACCTGACCTGGGAAGCGACCGACTGGCTGCAACTGGAGGCGACTGGTAGCTGGAACTACCTCCTGGATGAGAGCACCGAGGGTGTGGTCACTGCGCTTAACCCGAACAACCGTACTGTATTGTATGTGCCACAAAGCCATCCGGCTAACACGTTTGGCTTCGACGTGGTGCCATACTTGTGGCGTCCGTACTCCGGCCTGGGAACTTCCCCGGAGTGGATCAGCGAGTTCGGTGAGACCAAGGGTGGTACTGACACCAGCTCCAACCGCATGAAGCTGGGCGCCCGTTTCGACATGACCGAGACCTGGTCAGGTTATGCCTACTACTCCCGTCAGGAGCGCAAGGCCTGGTCGCGCAACTACCGTGGCAACCTGAACCTGATCAAGCTGCAGCAGGCCCTGATGGGCAAGGGTGGTACGAATAACAACTTGTACTTCAACCCCTTCGGTTCTGCGGATCCTCGTTCACCCTTGTACGTCAAGGGCAAGACCGACAACAGCCAGGAAATCATGGACTGGATGTGGGAACCGATCCGCTTGACCAGCGACCGCGATTTCCTGGACATTGCGGAAGTCACTATCACCGGCGAGCTGTTCGATCTGCCGGCGGGTACTGTGCAGATGGCGACTGGTTACCAGTGGCGTGACAACGTAGTACAGGATTTTGCGAACCCGCTGTCCACCAGAAAGATGAACTATAACGTGGACATCACCACGCCAGTGCGTAAAGACGCCGAGTACTTCAGCGCCGTGCGCGCCGTGTTCGTCGAGTTGGAAGTGCCTATCCTGGAATCTCTGACTGCACAAGGCGCTGTGCGTCACGAGCAGTTCACCGATTTCGGCATGGAATCCACCACGCCGAAAGTGGCTCTGCGCTGGGAAGCAATGGAAGGTCTGGCAGTACGTGCCTCATGGGGCGAGAGCTTCCTGGCACCAACGCCTGAACAAGCTCGTCCGTTCATTCCGAACGAACTGTGCGGTGAGGCCTTCTCCGGTAACGATCCGTTCTTCAATGCTTCTTTGATCGGTTCTTCTACCTGTCAGGCCGGTAACCCAGGTCTCGCTCCGGAAACCTCAACCATCAAGAACTTTGGTTTCACCTATGAAGGCATTGATAACCTCAGCGTCAGCATGGACTACCAGAGTGTGGAGTACATCGACCGTATCCGTACGCTCGACGACACCGACACGGTGTATGACCAGTTCCGTAACTTCCTGCAGTTGACCAACCGTTCAGTGGCGTCCTACAGCGCAGCGAACGCCGGTGACCGTGCGGCTGCCACTGCTTACCTGCGCTCCATTGCAGGCCAGGCAGGCAACTCCGTCCAGCGTGATCCGGCCGACATGTCTGTGGACACGATCTTCAGACAGGCGCAGAACATCGCGTCTGTGTTCATCGATCTGGTGGACGCGAAGGCTCGCTACACATACGACACGGCTGACTGGGGTACATTTACTACCACCGTGGAAGCGTCGTACTACAAGAACTACGAGTATGTGGACAACACTGGCGTGACGGTTGATGCGCTCGGACAGCAGAATGCCCAGACTGGTATCGTTCCTCCGTTGCCCAAGATCAAAGGCAGCGTGCGTCTGGGTTGGTACATGGATAATCACAGTGCCAGCCTCTCTGCGAACTACAGACACCACGTCAAGTTCGACGACCGCGCCATCGACCGTTACGGCAATGGCTGGTTGACTTACAAGAACCGTCTGATCGACTCCGAGACAATCACCAACGCACAGTACGCCTATGTGTTTGATGATTACTTCGACAGCGAGATTACACTGAGTGCCGGTGTGGCCAACCTGTTCGACATCCGCCCACAGCGTCTGCCGATCATCGGTGGTTTCGCTTCACGTCTGTCCACTCCGTGGGGCCGTCAAGTCTGGGTCTCTGTGGACTGGGCTCCGGGTGCATAAGCATCAGGTGCTTGCAGAGGAGCTAGGTTCTGTCGGCGGTCTGACCGTCTGACGGTATGGAGCGAATCTGCAAGTGAAAGGAAGTTTGAAAAAGGTGTCAGGGCATTGCTCCGGCACCTTTTTTTTGCCTCGCGTTTTAAGTTTCTAGCTCTGTACTGCTCGGCAGACTGTCCCTAATATGGCTGGCATTCAACAACCATCCCTTGGTCGCAAAGCCAACAGTTTAAAGAGGATGTCATGCAGCCCGAACAACTCCTGCCCCTGATCGGTTTCATCTTTGCCATGGTGGGCACGCCGGGGCCCAACAATCTGATGTTGATGGCGGCTGGTGCCAATTTCGGCTTTCGCCGTTCCCTGCCTCACATCATGGGGATCTCGGTGGGCTGCCAGACTCTGTTGCTGGCAATCGCCCTCGGGTTGGGGCAACTGCTCGACACCTACCCTCTGGCGGTAACCACGTTGCGGATAGCGGGCAGTCTGTTCCTGCTCAATATGGCCGCGCAGTTGCTGCGCTCCCGTCCCGGAGCAATGGCTCAGGCTGAGGATGCCCAGCCGCTGACTTTCTGGCAGGCGGCGCTGTTCCAATGGATCAACCCGAAGGCGTGGATGATGACGATCACGGCAATCGCCACCTTTGCCAATCCCGCACAGTTCATGCTCAGTACGTTGATCATTTGCGGGCTATTTCTGGCGCTGTCGCTGCCGTTGAACAGTGCGTGGAATGTGGGCGGTGTAGCCTTGAAATCGTGGCTGCAGCAAGGGCGCAGGCTGGTGTACTTCAATCGGGTGATGGCGGTGCTGTTGCTGGGGTCGCTGTATCCGTTGCTGACGTAACCCCTGTTGGAGCGTGCAGGCACGCTCCAACAGGGGCTGGGCCGAAGATCAGAACGAGCCGTTGATCTTCAGGGACAGCACGCGGCCGGAACCGCCGCACTGATTTTCGATTTCTTCCAGAACGCCTGAACTGATGCGGCCGACGAAGCGCTGACGCTCGCGGCACTGCAGGTTGTCAGTGGCATTGCGCGCATCGAAGCGGAAAGTCGTGCCGTTGAAGGCTACAAATTCCACGAAGGCCATGACCATCGGATCTCCGGAGGTCACCTCGATGTCGTCGATGTCGTAACGCTTGATGTTGCCATCGAAACGATTGTTCCAGCTCAGGCCATAATTCATATTGAACTGTGGCACGTCGTGGCGGAAGCCCAGATCAACACGACCGCGCTCGTAGTTGGTGAAGCGACGGGTGATGCCGAGGAAGGGATCTTCGATATCGGAGTCACGCACCTGGAAGTTCGCTGTTACCAGCAGATTTGGCAGGTTGATCATCTTCATGCGGATGCTGGAGTTGACCGAGAACTGCCACATGTCACCGGTGCCGATGTTGCCGTTGGCAGCCTGCAGATTCGCCTCGTTGACGGTGACGTCGATACGCTCGATCTTGTCGTAGTGGCGCATGAAGTTGATCTTGGCACTGACCACGCCGATGTCGTCCGGCAGACGATACTCTGCATCGAGGTCGGCGTTGATGAAGGTCTCCGGTTCGAGGTTGGAGTTACCGGCCTGCGTGTTGGCATCGTTGTCCTGATTGTCAGTGGCGGCCACGAAGTCGGCGAAACTCAGCTGCCGCGAGGCGAACTCGGCCATGGCGCGCAGTTGGAAGGTGCTGGTCACATCGAAGCGATAGTCAACTTTTGGCTTCCAGAACTCGAAGCTGCGCTGGTTGTAGACGTCGCCGGTCTGAGTGATTTCCGATGTCTCCCAGACCATTGTGCTCTCCAGGGACATACGCGGATTGATCTGCCAGTTATGCACGGCGAAGGGCTCGTAGCGCATTTCTTCGACACGGGAGTTGGCGTTCGAGACGACCTGCGGCACCAGACCACCAAATGCGGCCGATGCTGCGCCGGTGGTGCTGGCCAGCCCGAGCCGGAGCTTGGAGTCGAGAATTGTCTGCGCGCGCTCCACGCCCATCTCGATGTCCTGACCTTCGGTCAGACTGGTGGTGTAGGAGCTGCGCACGATGCGCTCCTGACTGATGCTGCTGCTGTCCAGAAACAGATTCTTGGTTTTGGCATTGTTGCTGGCCACCTTGTAGCGCTCGCGAACGCTGCCTTCATCGGTCTCGTTGGTGATGAACAGGGCCTTGAAACGATTGCCGGTGCTGGATTGGAACTCGTAGTCACCGCCGATTTCCCAGTTGCCGCGTTCTCCTGGAATATCTTCATACTCGTAGGCGAGGGTGTTAGGGTTCACCTTGAGGTT
Organism: uncultured Gammaproteobacteria bacterium; assembly: GCA_903876785.1. GTDB lineage: Bacteria > Pseudomonadota > Gammaproteobacteria > Pseudomonadales > Pseudohongiellaceae > UBA5078. Next base: position 14,184 of record CAIRBI010000031.1, on the reverse strand, counting down.
GGTGGTGACGCGATTCAACTCGGTAGGGCTGTCATTTTGTCCTAACAGGCCATTCAGGCGCACGCTGCTGCTGGCGCTGATGTCATAGCTGAGGTTGGTAGAGTACTGGTAAGTGGTCTGCTCGCGGATGCGGTCTTCACGCACTACATCGTTGGGCGTGAAGTTGCCCAGAATGCTGCTTTCTTTGCTGACGGAGTGATCGTAACGTGGTTCGGCCAGGGCGCTGAACAGATAGTTCAGGGCGCCGTTCTGGCCGCTGATTGCCACGGAGCCGCCAGGCTGGGTTTTATGGTCGGCATAGCGGTCCACATTGGCTTCCCAGGAAACGCTCGTGCTTGAAAGCTCTTCCAGCAGCACTACGTTGATGACCTGGCTGCTGCCACGAACGTCCAGCTCGCCAGAGGTGCCACGTATGATCTCGATGCGTGCCACCTGGCTGGCATTGATGCGGTCGAGCATGCCGCTCGTGTCGTTGTTTTTGCCCGCTGCGCGTTTGCCATTGACCAGAATCTGATCGCCGCCGCCACCGCCGAGGCCGCGTCCACCACCGCCTGGGTTACGACCTCCACCGCCACCTCCACCAGGGCCACCGGGGCCACCACCGCCGGTAGCGCTGCCGATACCGGGGATGCGGTCCAGCATGTCCTTGGCAGTGATGGGGGCATATTCGGTGAAGTAGTCGGCGGGGTAGACAACCGTGGAATCATTGGCGGTTGGTTCTTGTGCAGCGGCCTGGCCAGAGAGGCTCATCACCAGCAGCAATGCCGAGAGAGTGTGAATGCGTTGCGGTCGAAGCAGTGTCATCGTGCGGCCCTTTTTAATTCGGAGAAAAATATAGCCGCCGATTGTATCGGAAGCAGTCGTGCAGTGTTGTAACAAATTGTAGGCCGTTCAGTCTACATAGTGAGTGGCTGTCAATCATCGGCCGCGGCGAGCTCGGCAAACGTGCCACTTGTCAGTCTCGCCAGATCTCCCGGTGCAAGCTCAATTTCGAGCCCCCGGCGGCCGGCGCTGACGAACATGGTGGCGAATGCTTGTGCCGAGGCATCGATAAAGGTCCGCAGTCTCTTTTTTTGGCCCAGCGGGCTGACGCCTCCGAGCACATAACCTGAGCTGCGTTGCACATCGGCCGCTGGCGCCATTGCGGCTTTCTTCGCGCCTGCTGCCCGCGCGATCTGTTTCATGTTCAGCATGGCGGAGACTGGCACTACCCCAACCACCAGCTCCCTGGTTTCCAGAATCACGACCAATGTCTTGAATACACGCTCCGGCGCCACGCCCATTTTTTCGGCGGCCTCCAATCCGTAAGATGCATGAGCGGGATCGTGCGCATACTCGTGAGTCTGGTGGGGAACGCCTGCTTTTTTGGCAATGTTGATGGCCGGGGTCATGGAGTGTTGCTCATTCAAAATGATTAACGCGGCGGGCAGTATAGCTCAGCGGCACAGGCGCTGGTGGCAGCCGACTCGAACGTGGTTTGCGGTTGCTCGTCGACGGGTTAACATGGGCTTAGATATCAACGAGAGGCCCACATGCAACTGAGCAACACGCAGCGCGACCGGGAGTATCTGCAACAGTGCATCGATCACGCGGTGGCAGCGGTCGCCAGTGGCGGCGGGCCATTCGCGGCAATGATCGTGCGCAACGGAGAAGTGCTCGGAAAGGCGGGCAATTGCGTGACGCTGGACAACGATCCGACGGCGCATGCCGAGGTCGGCGCCATTCGTCAGGCGGCGGCGCGTATTGGTGATCCGCATCTGTTTGACTGTGTCTTGTACGCCAGCTGCGAACCCTGCCCCATGTGTCTGGCGGCGTCGCTGTGGGCGCACCTTCCGCGCATTGTTTATGCCGCGCCGCATACCGAGGCGGTGCGAGCTGGTTTCGATGATACGGCGTTCGCGCTGCAGCTCTTCGGTCAGGTCACGGCAGTGGCCTTGCCAGCGGGGCAGTTGCAACAGATAGCGATGCCGCAGGCTGGCGCACCTTTCGACGCGTGGCTGGCGAAGGGAGATCGTCAGGCTTATTGATTCGGGTCTTCCGGATTCTTGGTGGACGCTGACATCTTCAGGTCCCGATATCCTCGTTCCACAATTGTGGCCTGGCGTTAATGAAATCTTTCATCAGCGCGATGCAGTGTTGATCGTGCAGCACTTCAATCTGCACGCCACGCTCACTCAACAGTGCCTCCTCACCCATGAAGGTCTCATGCTCGCCGACGATCAGGCGCGGAATGCCATAGAGCAGCACGGCGCCGCTGCACATGGCGCAGGGAGACAGCGTTGTATAGAGCGTGCACTCACGGTAGAACGCCGCAGAACGGCGCCCGGCATTTTCCAGCGCATCCATCTCTGCATGTAGAACTGTGCTCCCTCGCTGCACGCGGCGATTGTGGCCGCGCCCGACGATCACGCCGTTGTGGACGAGCACCGAGCCGATGGGAATGCCGCCCTCTGCAAGTCCTTGTTCAGCCTCATCGATGGCAGCTTGCAGAAATGGATTCATTGCAAGTTTACTCCGTGGTTGTGAAAGACGGTGGTGAGAGCTTGTGTATGGCTCCGAGTATAGCGTGAGCGTCAGTCAGGATGCAGCAGTTGCCATTTGTGCGGTCCGCGCGTAGCTTTAGCCGTCTTCGATCAACTCGTCATTTGTCCCCAACCGCCGCAGAGCCCGCCCGAGATGACCAGTCCTACAATGGCCAGCACCGCCAAGCAAAGCATCTGGCAGAACCGCAACTTCGTGATCCTGCTTGCCACCGGTTTCTTGCTCAGCTTCGGCAGCCGCGTGTACGAACTGGCACTGCCGCTGATCATCTACGAATTGACGCAGTCGTCGGTAGCCATGGGCACCATGCGTGCCCTGCAGTTCCTGCCGATCTTCTTGTTCGGCATGGTGATTGGCGTGTTCGTGGATCGCGCCGACAAGAAGCGCTGGATGCTAACCGTGATCAGCCTGCAAACCATGGCGCTGTTCTCGCTGTATTTTTGGGCTTCCACTGCCGTGCCGGGTGACCGTAATGTCATGGTTTTCTATGTGGCTGGCTTCTTCCTGATGTTGCTCAACTATGGCTACGTCAACGCGCGCATCACCAGTGTCAAGTGGGCACTGCCGACGTCCATGATGACGTCTGCGAACGCCAAGTTCACCTTCATTCAGACGCTGATGCAGGTGATGGGGCCGGCTATCTCCGGGGCCATTCTGTTTCTGTCGAGTCTGTATCTGGGGTTGCTCATCACTGCCGTGATGTACTTGCTCGGTCTGCTGGCACTGACCCGTCTGCAGCTGCAGGAATCAACGCGTAGAGAGGAGCACACCAGTTTCACGGAAGAGCTGCGGGCCGGCTGGTTGGCGTTGCGGCAGAATCAAGTGCTGTGGGTGATGACGTTGTTCGTGGTGTTCTTCAATGCCAGCAGCATCGTTTATGAGTTGATGGTGATCTTCTTCGTGAAGGACGAGCTGCACTGGAGCACCGCACAAGTCGGAATCGTTATGTCCTGCGCGGGCATCGGCGGGCTGCTGGGCAGTCTGCTGACGGAGCGCATCCGCAGGGCCATCGGGATCGGCGGCGCTCTGGCGCTGAGCCTCATCATTCTCGGACTGACCTATTCACTGACGGGATATCACAGCTCCGCCTGGTCAGTAGGCATGGCGATGTTTGCCTTTGGCTTCATGACGACGATGCAGAACATCTGCATCTGGGCCTATCGCCACGAGACTACTCCGGCGCCGTTGATCGGCAGAGTGAGCGGCATGACCGGCGCCATCTTCAAGATCGGCGTGCCATTGGCACTGCTGGGCGCTGGCGTGCTCGCCGATATTGCCGGGGCGAGGATGGTGTTCATGGTATGCGGGGTGGTGCAGGCGCTGGTGTTTCTGGTGTTCATGCGCAGCCGGTTGATGGCGGTGCGGTGAAGGATGCATCGACATGCCGCCCGATAAAATCACCGGCGCTTGCTTGTCCCTGGGGTATGTAGCACATTCAAACCGTTCATTTCGAATTCAGGAGAACACCGATGATTGCAGGAATTCCGTTCCTTTCCTCCATGCGCCGCGCCTTGCTGTTGGCCCTCGCCGCGATGTTCGCGATGGCCTCGGCCACTGCTCAGGAGCGCGTGCTGGTAGAGGTTGAAATGACCGAAGGGACCAATATGGCGGCGGCCTTGTCTCCGGATGGCGAGACGCTGATTCTGGCGATTCAGGGCACCTTGTGGTCGGTGCCTGCCACAGGAGGCACGGCGACACCGATCACGCCTGCAGAGATGGATGCCCAGGAGCCGGTATGGAATCCCGATGGCGAGAGCATCGCGTTCTATGGTTTCGTGGCAGATGCCTTCTCGGTGTGGACGGTTGCGCCCGATGGCAATGACCTGGAACGTCTGCCCGATGGCGGTGGCGATTCCCGCTATCCTTCCTACAGCTACAACGGCAGCACTCTGTATTACGCCAGCGACGAGAATGGCGGTTATTCCCTCTGGTCCACCAACTTCGACAGCGGTGTGCGCACCAAACTCACCACGGCGGAAGAGACCGGCTATGTGATGCCCGATACTGCCTATTTCTCCGGTGTTGGCAACGCGGTGTACCCGGCGCTCTCGCCCGATAGCACGCTGCTGGCATATGTCATCGACGGCCCCGAGAACATCCTGGTGGTGCGCTCGCTGACACCCGGCACACAGGCACGTGAGCTTTACCGTGCGCCAATCCTTGGTGCGCCGCTGTGGTCCGCCGATGGCATGAAGCTCTATCTTGTGGGCATTGAAGAAGACACCAGTTATCTGGCCAGTGTGCGCGTCGATGGCTCTGGCATCACCCGCCTGGTCGATGGTGGTGACGTGTTCCCCTTCCGCCCGTCGCAGGCGCCGGATGGCACGCTTTACTTTACCGCCGATGGCGCGGTGAAGACGGTGTCACCGACAGGGATGGCCGGGCCTTCGGTGGCCTTCTCCGCAACTGTGACACTGGACCGCACACCTTACGAGCGTCGCACCTCCGACTTCACCGACCAGACGCCCCGCACTGCGCTCGGCATCGTCGACCCGGTGCTCTCTCCCAATGGCAGCAAGGTCGCCTTCACCGCTCTGGGCGATCTGTGGATCTCCGACCTTGAGGCAGGCACGCCGGCCCGCAACATTACCGACGATGTCTACATCGACATGTCGCCGAGCTGGTCCGCCGATGGCGCCCAGATCGCCTTTGTGTCTGACCGCGAAGGCAAGTCCGACATCTGGTTGCTGGATGTGGCCACTGGCGAACAGCGCCGCATATCCGATGTCCCCAAGCCGGCGAATTCGCCCGTGTGGTCGCCCGATGGCACCAAGCTGGCTTATCTGGCCGACAGCGGCAACAGCATCTTCATCTCCGCCACGGTCAATGTGCTGGATCTGGCAACGGGCACGGACATCGTGATCGCCGACACCATCTTCGGGCCGAGCGTGCCGAGCTGGTCGCCCGATGGCACCAAGGTGGTGGTGTATTACCGCGAACCCATGAACAGCCGTTTCCGCGAAGGCAAGAATTTGTTGTACGTGCTCCCTGCCGACGGGCAGGGTGAGAAACTGATGATTTCTCCGGTGGAAGGCAAGTCTCTGGGGCGTCGTCAGCACAACCGTCCCGCATGGTCCAGTACCGGCGAGATCGTCTACCGTATCGACGGTGCGCTGTGGTCGGCGCCCATGAGTTCGGAAGGTGCACTAGGAGATTCCACGCTGATTGCCGCAGCCGGGGAGAACCCCAGCTGGTCAGCCAATGGCAGCAAGCTGATCTACATCGATGGCCAGGACTTGTTGCTGTATGACAAGGCCTCTGGCGAAACCGAACCGCTGAACATCAAGCCGCAATGGACACAGGCGCTACCCGAGTCTTCCTACACCATTCGCGCCGGCAGCATGTACGACGGCTTCTCCGACACATGGGTGTCCGGCGTCGATATCGTGGTGCAGAACGGCGTGATCACCGCTGTGCGTCGGGCCGGTCTCAGTGAGCCGGTCGGCACTCTGATCAATGCGGCCGAAAAGTTCGTGATGCCGGGCCTGATCGAGAACCATACTCACCAGTCCACTACCCAGGGCATCATGCTCGGCAACATGTATCTGTGCCATGCCATCACGTCCTTGCGCGAGACGGGGGATGACCCCTACCACGCGGTCGAGCGTCGCGAGTCCGAGGCCTCTGGCCGTCGTCCGGGGCCACGTGTCTTCACTGCCGGGCCGCTGAACGAAGGCACCCGCGTTTCCTACGGCGTTTCCGAAACGGTAGAGGATCTGGTGCGTATCGAAGACTCTTCCCGGTTGTCCACTGAGCTGCAGTTGGACATGTACAAGAGCTACGTGCGTCAGGACTACACGGTGCAGAAGCGTGCCATCGAACTGGCTCATGCAGCAGGGATTCCCGTGTCATCCCATGAACTGTATCCGGCGGTTGCGAATGGCGCGGATCAGATGGAGCACCTCTCGGCTACCAGCCGACGTGGCTTCTCCATGAAGGCTTCGCGACTCGATCATACTTATCAGGATGTGATCGCGCTGATTACCAAGTCCCGCGTCATCGTCACGCCCACTATGGCGTTGTCCGAGCGTGGCAGCGATCTTGCCATTCAGCAGGATATCCTCAAGCGCATCGTGGATGGTGGCGGACGCATCGTGGCGGGCACCGACTCGCCTTTCGTGGCGCACGCGGATTCACTGCACCGTGAACTGGAGATCTATGTGGGTGCTGGCTTGACAGTGGCACAGGCTCTGCGCTCCTCGCAGAGCGATGCCGCGGAGGCGCTGGGGGCTGGCTCGCAACTGGGCCGCATCGCCCCCGGCTACATGGCCGATCTGGTGATCCTCAATACCAACCCCTTCGACGACATCAAGAATATTGGAGACATCCAGACGGTGATGAAGAACGGCGAAGTGGCCTGCGTGAATCCGCAGTAAGCCGTGAACTACGGATAGCGAACTACGGATAGCGAGCTACGGAAAGTGCAGCAGAAACTGATCCCGGCTGCGGCGATATTTTTTCTTGTGCTGGCCGGGATCTGCCGGGCTTCTCGTCCCAAAGGCAAGTATGACGGAGCTGGTTAGGGACTGTCCGGCAAGCCCCAGTAGCTCGTCATAACTTGCGGCCTCGAATCCCTCCATGGGGCACGCATCGACGCCCAGAATTGCGCAGGTTGTCAGCAAGGTACCCAAGGCCAGATAGGCCTGCTTGTGGGCCCACGCCTGCAGGTCTTCATCCCGGGGCAATCTAGTCATGAAGCGTTGGTAGCGTATCGGGACTTCCGATTCAGGCACTGGCGGGATCAGTCCCTGCGCAATCATCTGGCTGATGTGAGTGCTGAAGGTTTCCAGACTCAATTGGCGATAGATCGCAAACACGAACAAGCCGTCCGCACTGTTGATCTTGTCCTTGTTCATCATGGAATGCTCCGCCAGTCTTCCCAGCAATTCTCTGTTCTGGACAAGTACCAGTTTGTAGGGCTGCAGCCCAGCGGCAGATGGGGACAGATGTGCGGCTGCAACGAGGGTTTCAATGACTTCGTTGCTGGTGCTGTTGGATCCATCGAAGAGTTTTACTGCATAACGCCATTGCAACTGTTCAAGCAAGTCCATGTGGTCTCCGGTTTGATGTGCGTGGGTGGGAAATAAGAAAACGAGTATTCCAATGACGGCTGTGAGAGTCACCTGCGTTCGCCCGCCCATCAGTTAGCTTGTCGGGCTCGCGGTTTGTGGCGGAAGCAGGGCCGCGCCACGCTTCAGGAAAGTCTCTTCATACTCCGGCACCTCGGTCCCCAGCGCGCGATCCCAGAAGCGGAAGAAGAGGCCGTAGTTCCCGTTCAATTTTGTATGATGCAGGCTATGGAAGGTAGCTGTGTTCATCCAGCGAAACGGTGGAATTCTGGCATACCAGCGCGGCAGGAACTCATATCCCAGGTGAGACATGATGTTGTTCATCAAACCGACGACCTGCAGGACCCCAAGGACCGGCAGATAAAGCGGCACAAGAAACAACACCGGGAATATGGCGGCCCCAAGGATGAAGGCCTCGAACGGATGAAACGAGTAGACCGAAAATGGGTTCACATCCACGCTCTTGTGGTGCACGGCGTGCACGCGTCGATACAGCCACGGCTGATGCAGCAATCGGTGCCATGCGTAGAACCACAGATCGTTCAACAACAGGAACCCGATTATGCTGGCGATGATGCCCCACCACGTGAATGCCGAAGCGTCGGCAGAGAGCTTTGTCAGCCCCGCCGCATAACACAGTGAGATGATCACTGCGCTCATCGTCCCGATGGCCAGAGTCGACAGTGTGTTCTTCACCTCCGAGAAGAGCTGCTTCTGATTGAAGCGCTTTCTGGCCTGAATTCGCGAGCCCCGAAAGCGTTCCTCGCCCCATCGCCAGATCACAAGAAAGACGAGGCCCACAACAGCAAAATAGCCGACCGTCTGGGCAAAAAACGCCTGGAAGAACATTGCCAGTGGGTGTGCTTGTTCCAGCATGACCCTCTCCTTAAAGCAACTATTAGTTGCATTGTAGGGAGGGTTTGATTTTATTGCAACTCGTTGTTGCGATGAGTTGTCGATTCCGGTGAGATGCTCTATTCTCCGGGCATGACAACACCACGAAACACGAAGCAACGTGGCGAGCCGGTCGTGCGCAGGGTGCTTGAAGTTGCCCTGGAGCAGCTGGCGGCGCATGGCTTTGAGCGGCTCAGCGTGCCTGAGGTCGCCGCCATCGCGGGGCTGAACAAGACCAGCGTGTACCGCCGCTGGCCCACCAAGGGCGACTTGGTTCGCGAGGCGCTGAGCGCGTCCATGGGGCACACCACCGAGGCGATCGACAGCGGCGACCTGCGCGCTGACTTGCTCTCTCTGGCGCGCACTGCGGTAGCCTTTGTTGAGTCGCCGTTAGGTTTGGCTGTGCAGCGAACGTTGCTCGCGGAGGGCCCCAACCCGGAGGTCAAAGGACTTGCCGCTTCGATGCTGCACCAGCAGGGTGCCGATGGCCCTGGCCATTTATTCGAAAGAGCTATAGCCCGGGGAGAGCTTGCGAAGGACACAGACATCAAACTTGTGCTCACGACGGTGGCCGGCGCGATCATGCACCGGATATTCATGGAGCAAACAAAGGTCACGGAGGACTTCCTGACGCGCCTCATCGACATGGTGCTTTTTGGCGTGAAGAAAGGCTGACCACACAGCCTCCCAGCTAAGCCATCCCCCCGCAAGACCCTCTGAACTCACACGCGCTTGCCACACTGGCAGCGGTGCGGCATGCTCGCGGTCAGCCTGAAACAAAAACAAAAAATCACCAGGAGATTCCCATGCACAAGGCGCTTTTATTCTCGGCCGGTCTGCTGTTTGCCGCTCAGGCAATGGCGCAATCCACTCTGCCCGCTATCGATGTCACTGCTGCGGAGATCAAGGCTTTCATCGACGCGCTGCCGAAAGATGCTATCAGTGATCTTCCAATCCGCGTCGTCACCGTTGGCAATGGCAAGGCGGGGGTGTACGGAGTGTTCCGCCCGCAGTCGCTGCCCGGCGATGCGATTCGTCACGACACCAGCGTGACCGAGATTTACTACATGCTTGAAGGCTCTGCGACGCTGGTAACCGGGGGGACCATCACCGACGAGGTGAGTGCCGGCAACAGTCCCAATACACAGCGGCCCAATTACCGGGGCAGCGCCATTCAGGGAGGCGTGAGCCGCAAGCTTGGCGTTGGCGATGTCGTAATCATCCCTCCCAACGTGCCGCACTGGTGGAGCAGCCTCGACTCCGATATTCGTTACCTGATCTTCCGGCCCGATCCGGAGGGATTGCAGCCGGTGCGCTAGCCAGACTTATTGCTGTAAAACGCTGATCACAAAACAAGAAGGCCATCGTGCCCGGAGACCTACCATCATGCTCAAACAGCTCTTGAAACCGACCCTCGCTGGATTCGTCATGCTCGCCCTGAGTGCTGCAGGCAGTGCCCAGACTCCCGCCGCTCCCGCGCTGTACATGAATGGCACCGACATCGCGACGGCGCTGCAAAAGGCTTTGCAGGAGCGCCCGGGCATGGGCGTCTCCACGATCACTACCACCGATCATTACCGCATCAATCTGATTACCCGCACGGAACCAGCCGGTGCCATCGTGCATCGGCCTGGTACCGAGCTGCACTTCATTACCGAGGGCGCGGCTACGCTCGTCACCGGTGGCACCGTAGTGCGTCCGTCCGAGGGAGCGCCGGGCACGATTGAGGGCGGCGTGGCCCAGCGCGTCACCAAGGGTGACGCCATTCTGGTGCCCGAAGGCACGCCGCATCAGTACACCTCTGTAGAAGGCTCCGTGACCTATCTTGAGGTGCGGTTCAATGTGCCGGTGGTGCCGTAGGTTATGACTGCAGTTCGGTGTAAAACTCGCATTAAGGGTGTGTAAAACTCGCATTAACGATGTGTAAAATTCTCATTTACCATGCAATCTGTGCGTTAGTGCTATCAAACCTCTGTCTGAAGGGTAGATTTGAATGATGTCAGAGAATCAAGCCCAGCCATCGATCGATCTGCAACCCGTGCTGGAGGGAGATCAGCTCCTGGTGCGTCCGCTGCGGGCAGATGATCTTGATGCGCTCCATACGGCAGCGTCCGATCCCTTGATCTGGGAGCAGCATCCATCACCCTTGCGCTATCAGCGTGAAGTGTTCGAGAGAGAATTTTTCCAGGGTGCGCTGGCTTCTGGTAGCGCCGTCGTTGTAATCGACAAAGCCACAGGAAAAATCATCGGCTCGTCTCGCTACTACGATTGGGATCCGCTGAAACGGGAGATTGCGATTGGTTTCACCTTTCTGGCGCGCAGCCATTGGGGAGACGGCAGCAATCGGGAATTGAAGCGATTGATGCTCGACCACGCCTTTCGCAGTGCCGGCGTCGTCTGGTTCCACATTGGCAGAACCAACTGGCGCTCGCGAAAAGCGGTCGAGAAAATTGGAGCCCGGTTGTCCCATGAGAGCACGAAAGAGCTCTATGGGGTCGTGCATGAATATGCCTTCTATCTCATGAGGCCGGAGCTGCAGCGCTGCTGACGCCGCATTCAGATTCTTGACTCTTTCCAGCTTATTTCTTCCAGATAGACCGGGCACTCAGATTGATGTCGGTCTTGTTTCCCGCGGCGTTGACGACGTGAATGATGAAAGTCTCGGGGTTGGGGTGGCTGTATCCCAGGGACTTCATGCCGCCTTCGCCTACTGCCACGAAATTCACGCTGTTTTCGCCGATTTCCGAGAGTTCCATCTTTTGCGGGGCGGGTGTGCGTGGCACAAAGCCGGCATTGAACTGCTGAATGTGCAGCACGAGTGAGCCAGCCTCTTCTTCAATAGTGATCATTTCGAACATGCCGGTGGCATCGTTGTCAGTCATGCGTACCATGGCGGCGATGGAGCTGCCTTCCACGCCAATCCAGTTTTCTTCGAGCTGATTCTGGCCCAGCGCACCGGCCCAGTTGCCAGTCATCCAGCTCAAGGCTTCGATCTCTGCAGGTGGCCCGGCATGCACCGATGATGCCGCGGTGGTCATAACGGTGAGGCCAAATGCGAGCGCAAATCTTCTTGTTATCATGTTGTCTCCATGGTTCGTGTTGGTTGGGGCCGGTGTAGCAGGGGCGTGCCTATGCTAATGCTTTGACCGCGACAGTGCGAGACGAATCCGCTGCGCTGCAATAGCTCTTCGCGGCGGTCGGTCACTTGTCTTCGTAGTCACGCAGGGTTCGCAAGTTGGCAGGTCGTGATGGCCATAGCAGGTGCAAATCGGCTAGGATTGCCGGCTCATACAGGGAGGTCCCGCGCTCCCGCTTCCCACTGAACAAGAGCATTGGATAAACAACAATAAATGAGAACTACCCGAAAGAGTGCCCCCCTCCAGCCTCGCAAGCTGCTCTCGATGATATTACTAGCGATGACATTGCTGGCGATGACTCTGGCACTGAGCCAGTCCACACTGGCACAAACCGCCAGTTACAACATTCCCCGTGTTGGCACCGCTCCGGCGATTGACGGTGACGTGAATGCGGCAGAATGGGCACAGGCGACTCAGGTTGCGCTCGATATCGAGACATCGCCCTCGGAGAACATCCCGGCCTCGGTGCAGACGACGGCCTATATGATGGAGGATGGCGAAAATCTGTATATCGCCTTCATCGCCCAGGACCCTGATCCCTCGCAGATTCGTGCCTTCTATCGGGACCGCGACGAGATTAATGGTACCGACAGCGTCGGCGTCATGCTGGATACTTTCAACGATGAGAGCCGTGCCTTCGAGTTCACCGTCAACCCGCTGGGCGTGCAGCGCGATGCAGCGCTCGATGATCTCAGCGGCAGCCATGATGATTCATGGAATGCACTGTGGGAGAGCGCTGGCAGCATTACCAACACCGGTTACATGGTCGAGATGGCTATCCCCTTCAGGCAGTTGCGCTTCCAGAGCGGGACGCAGGAGAAGATCTGGGGCATTAAATTCTCGCGCAGTTTTCCGCGTGAGCGCAGCTACCGCTTCTCGGACGTGGTGCAGGATCGCAACGTCTCCTGCTCCGTTTGCCAGTTTGACAAGGCCGGTGGCTTTGCTGGCGCCCAGCCAGGCAGAAACCTGGAGATCATTCCGACGCTGACCACGACTGGCGTACGGTCACGTCCGAATCCGGCTGTCGATGCGTGGGGCGATACCGATGCCAATGCGGAGGCGGGCGTCGATGTGCGCTGGGGTATCAATCAGGACACGGTGCTTAATGCCACGCTCAACCCGGATTTCTCGCAGGTCGAGGCCGATGCCGCGCAGCTGGACATCAACAATACCTTCTCGCTGTTCTTTCCCGAGCGGCGCACGTTCTTTCTCGACGGCGCCGATTATTTCAACAGCAATCTCAACCTCGTGCACACTCGCAACATCGCCGACCCTGACTACGGCATGAAGCTGACCGGCAAGAGCGGGCGGCATTCCTATGGTGTGATGCAGGCCAACGATACCTCCACCAGTTTCCTGATTCCCACCAACGAGAGTTCACGGGTTGCGACACTGGGGGACGTCGACAGTGACGTGTCCGTGTTGCGTTATCGCCAGGACATTCTCGACAACTCCAGTATCGGTACAATCCTGACACATCGCAGCAGCACCGATTACAGCAACACCGTGGCCGGCGTGGACGGGCGTCTGCGTGTCACCGACAGTGATGTCATCAGTGTGCAGGCACTGCATTCACAGTCTGAATATCCCACGCTGATTCAGACGCGCTTTGGACAGAAAGATGATCTGGGCGACCAGACCTATTTGCTGGACTATCGCCACAATGATCGGCGTTGGGACGTGTGGGCGGAGTATGTGGATTACGGCAAGGATTTCCGCGCCGACATGGGCTTCATCAATCGCGTGGACTACACGCGCAGCACCTTGCGCGTAGGGCACACCTGGCGCTTCGAGGCCGGCAGTTTCTTCGACCGCATCCGCATCGCAGGCGACTGGGACCAGACCTTCGATCAGGCCGGGCTGGAACTGGAGGAGGAGGCAGAAGTTTTTCTGGAAATGAATGGCCCCTATCAGTCCGAAATCAACGGGCTGTTCGGTGGCAGCAGCACGTACTGGAATGGCCAGTATTTCGATGAGCAGTTCAATCAGCTGAGTGTGTCGGTGCGCCCCAACAGTGTGTTGAGCCTGCAGATGTATGTTCGAGTTGAGGACATCGTGGATTTTGCCAATACGCGGCTGGGAAAATCCAAGCGCTACGGTCCGGAGATCAGTTACCAGGCTGGGCGTCATCTGGAGCTGGAACTGGAGCACACTCATCAGACCTTTGATGTGAAAGGAGGGCGCCTGTTCACGGCAGACCTGACCGATCTGCGCATGACCTATCAATTCAATGTGCGCAGTTTCCTGCGCTTTGTGCTGCAGTACGGCGACACCGCGCGGGACAAGTCGCTCTATGTCAGGTCAGTGCAGGCGCTGAGTCGGGAGATGACGACGCAGCTGCTGTACAGCTACAAGCTGAATCCGCAGACACTGTTCTATCTGGGTTATTCCGATGCCGGCTTTCAAAATGATGGCTTGAATACCATCGAGACGAGCAACAGGACAGTGTTCGCGAAGTTCAGCTACGCGTGGCAGCCCTGATCAGAATCAACCAATGCCTGTGGGAGCGGGCCTGCCCGCGATTGAATTCATGCATAAGTCGA
>CAIRBI010000030.1 GCA_903876785.1 uncultured Gammaproteobacteria bacterium | reverse complement strand
GTGAACTAACTTTATATTCGAGCACACGGAAGGTGTTTAAAAGCCTGCCAAGGATGACAGGCGTTGGGCTGAGTCCGGACAATGCTTCCTAAAATCTCAGCCCAGGGGGGCAGCACTGCTGCCCCCCGACTTTTTCAATTCGATCACTGCCCCTGTGGGAGCGTGCCTGCACGCGATTTTTTCGCGCTCAGCGCTGAGTTAATCGCGGGCAGGCCCGCTCCCACAAGATGGACGTTAGTCAGCGATCCGCAATATCCACCCACGGCATCGTCGCCGGTCCAATGTAATCCGCGCTCGGGCGAATGATGCGGTTGTTGGAGCGCTGCTCCTTCACATGCGCGGCCCAGCCCGTGACGCGCGACATCACGAAAATCGGCGTGAACAGCTTGGTCGGAATGCCCATGAAGTGATACGCGGACGCATGGAAGAAGTCGGCGTTGCAGAACAGCTTCTTCTCGCGCCACATCACCTCTTCACAACGCACCGAGACAGGGTAGAGCACGTCATCGCCGACCTGCGCCGCCAGCTTCTCCGCCCACTGCTTGATAATCACGTTGCGCGGATCGGACTCCGCATAGATCGCGTGCCCGAATCCCATCACTTTCTCTTTGCGCGCCAGCATGCCGAGCAACTCGCGCTCGGCCTCATCCGGGTTCTGCCAGCGCTCGATCATGTCCATTGCCGCTTCGTTGGCACCACCATGCAGTGGGCCGCGCAATGAACCAATCGCGGCTGTCACGCAGGAATGCATGTCGGAGAGCGTCGAGGCACACACCCGCGCCGTGAAGGTCGAGGCGTTGAACTCGTGCTCGGCATATAGAATCAGTGACACATTCATCACCTTCTCGAACAGCGCGTTGGGCTTCTCTCCACTCAGCATGTGCAGGAAGTGCGCGCCGATGGAATCGTCGTCAAGCGCCGTCTCGATGCGCACGCCGTCGTGGGTGAAGCGATACCAGTAGCAGATGATCGAGGGCAGGGCGGCGACCAGCCGGTCGATGACGTCGTCCTGCTGCGCGAAGCTGTGTTCCATCTCCAGATTGCCCAGCATCGAGCAGCCGGTGCGCATCACATCCATGGGGTGAGCGTCGGCGGGGATGCGCTCCAGCACTTCTTTCAAGGCTTGAGGGAGTGAGCGTAATGATTTGATTTTAATGACGTAAGCATCAAGCTCTTCGCGGTTCGGAAGATGTCCGCGCAGCAGCAGGAACGCCACTTCTTCGAAGCGCGCCTTGTCGGCCAGCACGCTGATGTCATAGCCACGGTAAGTCAGGCCCGAGCCGGTTTTGCCGACGGTACACAGGGCTGTTTCGCCAGCCACCTGGCCGCGCAGGCCGGCGCCGGTTAAGGGTTTAGTTGCCATCTTTATCTCCTGAAACAAGAATTCCTGTGGGAGCGAGCCTTGCTCGCGATGATCTTTGCGCTGCGCGTGAAAACGTCGCCTGTGGGAGCGGGCCTCGCCCGCGATGATTTGTGCGCTGTGCGTGACTAAATCGCGAGCAGGCTCGCTGCCACAGAACATCGCGAGCAGGCTCGCTCCCACAGGGTTCATTGCTGCTTGAACAGCCGATCCAGCTTCTCTTCATACGCGTGATACCCCAGCACCTCATACAGCTCCTTGCGAGTCTGCATGCTGTCCACCACGCCGCGCTGATCGCCGTCCTGCAAAATACCCGCATACACCAACTCGGCGGCACGGCTCATCGCCCGGAACGCACTCAGCGGATACAGCACCATGCCAACGCCGCACGCGCCCAGCTCGGCCTTATTAAAGAGGGGCGTCGCCCCGAACTCCGTAATGTTCGCCAGAATCGGCACCCGCACCGCGGCACTGAAACGTCGATAATCCTCCAGACTGCTGATTGCCTCCGGGAAGATCGCATCCGCACCAGCCTCGACACACGCCACGGCGCGCTCGATAGCCGACTCGATGCCCTCCACCGCAATCGCATCGGTCCGCGCCATGATCACGAAATCCGCGTCAGTCTTCGCGTCCACGGCTGCCTTCACGCGGTCCACCATCTCGTCCTTGCTCACGATCGCCTTGTTCGGCCGATGTCCGCAGCGCTTCTGCGCCACCTGATCCTCAAGATGTACCGCCGCTGCACCCGCTTTTTCCATCGCCTTGATGGTCCGCGCGATGTTGAACGCGCCACCCCAACCTGTGTCGATGTCGACGAGCAAGGGGAGGGAAGAGG
>CAIRBI010000029.1 GCA_903876785.1 uncultured Gammaproteobacteria bacterium | reverse complement strand
GCAGGACTGACCGCACGGGTGGCTGGCGCTGCGGGAGTTGATGTTGCCACCGCTGCCACCTCTCGTGTTGCCGGAGGCCTGGCAGCCGGGGCCGCAGCTGCTGCCGCCGGAGCCGCCACGGCAGGTGCGGGAGGTTGTACAGGTGCCTGCGTGGATGGCTGCGTCACCGTCGCGACGGCAGCAGGCCTCGTGGCAGTAACCTGAAGCTCTGGCGGAATAACAGGCGGAGTCACAGCCGGGGTCACTGGAGTGGAGGCATCTGCAGAAAGCACAGTGGATGCAGGGGCGGGCGCAGACGGCGAAGCGGGGTCGGTTAGCGGGCTTGTCCCACCAGACTGACTTTGCTGCCCCGGCAACTCAAGCGGAACGCTGACAAGACGTGACGGCTCCCCTGTCTCATCTCCGCCGCCGGTGAGGAACGCCATGAACAGCACAACGATCAGCGCGACTGCCGATAGCGCGTATTTCGTCGGGATACTGGCAATAAAGGGGAGATCCAGCGCCGGTCCCTTGCCTTGCGGAGCACCCAGCATATTGCCTGCGAGCACATTGACAGCACCCGGCATGCCACCGGACAGCTTGTGCATCTTCTCGAGCTGCTTGTTGCTGAACGGCAGTGGCCGCGCCTGATCACGCCGGGCAAAGCCTGCAGAATTGAGGCGGTAGCGCAGATAGTCGCGGGTCTCCTCAAGGCTCAGCGCTGGCAGGTCAATCGCGCTGAATTGTTGCTCGCCATTGAGGAGAGGGCAGGTGTAGTCGAGGGTATCCAGCAGCTGCGGCAGGCCCAGCAGAATCAGGTGAAAGGTACCGCCAACATTGTCGACCAGCGCCAGCCGCACCAGTAACGCCAACGCGTCATCACCCAGTTCGTGTGCATCATCGACGATCAGCACGACACTGCACGACAGCTGCCGGACGGACTCGAAGTAATCCAGCAGCACTGCCTTGAGCTCGACCAGCGTGGCATGTGGTGGAAAGTCCAGCACAAAGGCCTTGAACATCTCCTCCAGCAATTGCGCGGGACTGGTCAGCAGACTGGCGCGCGCCCGGGCGACCAGCTGACTCTTGCCGGCCTGCCTGACGAAGAAATCACCGATAATGCTCTTGCCACTGCCCGCAGGCCCCAACAGAGCGATGATGTGATTACTTTGGATCGAGTGCTGCAGCAGTTTTTCCAGCGTCTGGCGCCGCTGCGCACCCGGGTAGAGACTGGCCATTGGCGAGCCTGGACTGAAGGGGTTGGCCGAAAGGTGCAATGACTCAAGCGTCTCGTTTACCTTTGACACAAGCTCTCTCCCGCTTCCAATGTCTGTTGCAGCAGAGTCGCATCGACTCCGCTCTCGATGACGGCCTTACCCAGGCCACGCAGAAGAATGAAGCGAATCTTGCCGCCCTGCACCTTCTTGTCAAACGCCATCAGGCGCATGAAATCGTCGGCGCCCATACCCGCAGGCGGGGCAACCGGCAGACCGGCTCTTTGCAGCAGAGTCTTGGCCCTTGCCGCCGCATCCGCCTCCAGCCAGCCCAGTCGCACTGACAGGTCGGCGGCCATGACCATGCCGGCTCCCACCGCCTCGCCGTGCAGCCAGGTGCCATATCCCATCGCCGTTTCGATGGCATGTCCGAAGGTGTGCCCCAGATTGAGAAGAGCCCGCACTCCGCCTTCCTTCTCATCGGCGGCAACGATGCGCGCCTTCTCCCCGCAGCTGACCTTGACGGCCTCTGCCAGCAGCGTCTTGTCGCCAGCCAGCAAGCCATCGATGTTGCTCTCCAGCCAGGTGAAAAACGGCAGATTGTCGATGAGCCCGTACTTGATGACTTCAGCAAGGCCGGCCTTGAGTTCCCGATCCGGCAGTGTGGCGAGCACGTCGGTGTCGGCGACGACACACTGCGGCTGATAGAACGCACCGATCATGTTCTTGCCAAGCGGGTGATTGACTCCGGTCTTGCCCCCAACAGAGGAATCTACCTGTGACAGCAGAGTCGTGGGCACCTGAATGAAATTGACGCCGCGCTGATAAGTTGCCGCCGCGAAACCAGTGATATCTCCCACCACACCGCCGCCCAATGCGATCAGCGTCGTGCTGCGCTCATGGCGATCCGCCAGCAGCTTGTCGTAGATGGTGCCGAGAGTGGCCAAGGTCTTGGTGTGTTCACCATCGGGCAGAACGAGATGATCACATTGCACGTCACCCAAAGCGCCTCTGAGTTGCGCCAGATAAAGAGGTGCCACGACTTCATTGGTGACAATGAGCGCTCGTTTCCCGTGCACATGGGGGCGGATAAGCCCAGCCTGTCCCAGCAGCCCGGGGCCAATGAATATGGGGTAGGAGCGCTCCCCAAGGTCTACTTCAAGTTTGATCATGTTCTGCGTTCCGTTTTTGAACAGCCAGCTCTTTATCAATGGCTGTTTCTTTATCAACAGCTACTTCTTTATCAACAGCCATCTCAGCCACCAACGCCAGATTGGCTTCGCGCCACTCCTCGATCTGACGAAGTATCTCTTCACTGACGGAGCGGGGGCTGCGACGGCTGGTGTCGACAATCACGTGGGCGGTCTCGCGATACAATGGCTCGCGGATCTTGATCAATTCCTTGATCTTCGCCAGTGGATTGTCGGTTTGCAACAGCGGTCGGCTCTTGTCCTTGCCAGTGCGTTCCAGTTGCTGCGCCACCGAGGCTCGCAGGTACACCACAATCCCCCGGCTATGCAAATGGGCTCGGCTCTCGGGGGCTAGAATCGCGCCGCCTCCGGTCGCCAGAATGATGCCGCGTCGCTTCGTGAGCGTGTCGATCATGCGAGCCTCACGGATGCGAAATCCTTGCTCTCCTTCCACATCGAATATCCAGGGAATGTCGGCACCCGTCACAAATTCGATTTCACGATCTGAATCGAAGAACGGCATATCCAGTTGCATCGACAGCAACCGCCCGATGGTGCTCTTACCAACTCCCATGGGGCCAATAAGAAATATGTTGTCCTGCTTGTCCATGACTAATCCGATTGTTCAGCACTGTATGCGCGACAGCGCATTGAATGATTTTCCCGGGCGCAGACTCATGACACCGGGGCAGTGCCGGACATTGTAACCCTTGCAGGAGGATAAAATCACGGCCGGTCACGGACAGTTCCCGGGCGATGAAGCCGGGAGCTGTCCGATGCTAGAAACAAAGCAGGTATGCAGGAATGCGCGTGCGAGACTAAAGGCAAGCCTCAGCGGGTATTGATCTCGGCGATGATCTTCGGCGTGATGAAAATCAACAGCTCAGTGCGGCGATTGGCGTTGTTGGTGCGCTTGAACAACCTGCCAAGATACGGAATATCGCCAAGCACTGGCGTCTTGCTCTCGGTGGTGGTGGTCTCCTCGCGGAACACGCCCCCCAGAACAATCGTGTCGCCATTTTCAACCAGCACACTGGTGTTGATGGAGTTCGTATTGATGGCCGGAACATTGCCGCTGCCCACCGCTACTGAATCCTGGTGGATATTCAGTTGCATGATGATGCGACCGTCTGGTGTGATCTGCGGCGTCACTTCCAGAGACAGCACAGCATCCACGAACTCAGTTGTCGATCCCCCTGCCGTACCACCGGCTTGCGCCTGGTAGGGAATGCGCACCCCCGATTCTATGGTGGCGGTGACTTTGTCCTGTGTGGTGACCTTGGGACGTGCTATCACTTCACCATTACCGCTGCTTTCCAGCGCCGAGAGCTCGAGCTCAATCAGGCCGCTGTTGCTGGTGAAGCCAACAGAGAATGATGACGCTGACTCGTCCTGCAGCCCGAGATCTACGGCAAGTGCATCCGGGAATGTCACTGAACCGATTGGAATGGGCACAGCGGCAATGGCCTGCGACACAATCGCATCGATCAGGCTGGGATCTGTTCCGTCCTGCAGCGCCTTAACCCGCGCTGCGTCCCCGGCCGCCACTGCCTTCTGCACAGCGATACTCTCGGCGACGCGATTGTTCTGCTGCTCGAGTGTCGATGCCTGACTGCCTCCATAGCGGAAATTGTCAGTGGATTCCGTGCGCCCTGCACCACCCCAGCGAATACCCAGATCCCGGCCGAAGTCAGTCGAGACGTTGACGATGCGGGCTTCGATCAACACCTGACGCACAGGCACATCGAGCCGACTGAGCAATTCCCTGACCTCTTCGAGCTTCTCGGCCACATCGCGAATGATGATGATGTTGGTGCGCGCATCAACAGTGGCAGAACCGCGACTGGAAAGGACTCCTGTGCTGGCAGGCCCTGCTGCTGCACCATCTGCGGCCGCCGACGCACTACCCGAAGCCGAGCCTGTCAAGAGCGTAAGAATGTTGGCCGCATCGGCATAGTTCACCTGGACGAATTCGGTATGCAATGGTGCCAGCGCCTCCGCCTGACGCGACGCATCCAGTGCCAGCTGCTCCTGCGCGGCGATCTCGTCAGCCGGAGCCACATAGAGCACATTCCCCACAAGACGCTTGTCCAGATTGCGTGACTGCAGAACCAGATTCAGCGCCTGATCCCAGGGGACATCGTCCAATTCCAGTGTGATGTTGCCGGAGATGGCGTCGCTGGTGACCAGGTTGAAATCATTTTCGTCGGCAAGCAGTTGCAACACCGCACGCACATCAATGTTCTGGAAACTCAGCGAAACGAGAGTGCCTGAATAAGCGGCAGCGGGGTCACTGTTCGCAGCGGCAGCCCCAGGGGGGGAGACGCTCACTGTGTATTGTCTTCCCTGCTGATAGGCGACGTACTCGTATTCACCGTTCAGATCTATTGCAATTGTCGCATTGCCGCGCTGAGGATAGACATCGACGGTATTCACAGGCGTCGCGAAATCGGTGACATCGAAACGGCGGTTCAGGCGCTCTGGCACTGCGGCGCCAGAGAATTCCACATAAATCCTCGACCCGACCTGCTCGACATTGCCGAGCAGCTGGTCATCGCTGAGAGTAATGACAATCTGTCCTTCGTTGACCTCACTGCCACGTCGAAACAGGACGTCGGCCAGCGCGGCGCCCGTTGCGGTGACCGCTGCGGGAGATTCGATCTGACTGACCGGCGCAGGGGCGGCAGTGACAACTCTGTCGCTGCCCAATCGCACGACCAGTGTGTTACCTTCAATACGCGTCTCGTACTCAGCCGGGCTGGTCAGGTTGAACACCAATCTCGTCCGGTCGCTGGTCTCCAGTACCATGACGCTCTGGGCATTATTGGAATCGATATCAAAACGGCGTTCGCCGAGATTGCTTTGCACATTGCTAAGGTCGAGGGAGATGCGTGCCGGGTCCTCCTGTGTGAAACCTGTCGGCTGCGGGGGAGCCCCATCGAAATCCAGTCTCACCTCGAGGCTGTCGCCTGGCAGATTGGCAAACCCGATGCTCTGAAGATTAACGAACTCCTGGGCCTGCAGTGGCTGCAGACTCAGACAGGCAAGCAGGAACGGCAAACACCACTTCCAGACGGCACTCACGCCTGTCGGGCTGGAATGCCCTCTTGGTTGCACCCCGGCTGTTGAATTCATCGTTGCTGTAGACATTTTTTGATCACCTGAAAATGCAGCAAAGTCATTCGCTGCGAACAAAATTCTGTGTCGAGACATCACTCTTCCTGAGCAATCCGGTTATCAAGCCAGCTTGCCAGTCAGCGAACCAGTGCCAGCGTTCTCGGCCGCTCTACCCAACCGCCATCCCCTGACGGGACTATTTCCATGACGGCAACTTCGCCCGGCGTGACCTGCACGACGCGACCATGATTGCGGCCCAGATAGTTGCCCCGCCCGATGCGATGAATCATGCCAAGCTCGTCGCGAATCAACGCGATAGTGGTGCCGTCTCGACTGATCATCCCCACCATGCTCAACGCAGTCAGGGCAAAGCTCTCCAGAGTCTCCGGCGTGCGCGTGAAGTCGGGCTGTACGGTGCTCGTTGACGCGACCCCGACCCCTGTCCCGGCCATGACAGGAACATCGAAGGGGCTGCGCATGGAGGCGGCACTGTAAGTAAACGCCTCATAGGGGAGAAATATCGGCATCGGCTCGACAAGTTCTCCAGGGCGCATGGAGACATCTACTACGAACTGCTGCAGATCGGCCATGTCGGCGTTACGCGAACACGCTGCCAGCACGACGCATAGCAGACTCAAAGTCACAAAACGAAGCGAGGGAATGGCGCTGACATTACGGCGCGGGAGCAGGTGCATCTGGCACTTCCTCCTCTTCCTCGGTTCGATAGCGATAGGTTTTCGCGGTGATGGTCATCGTCAGCAGCGTGCGGCTGGCCGCCGCAATAATCGAGAAGTCATGCAGAGTCACAATTCGGGCCAGACTGGCAACGCCGCTCACGAAGGTACCGAAATCGTGATAATTGCCCAGCACTTCCACCTGAATGGGTTGTTCGATATAGAACTCCAGCGCCACTTCCGGGTCCAGTTCAATGCGGGAGAAAGCCAGGCTGGCGCCGAGCCCTGTCTCAGTGATTTCATCTACCAGATCCGGCACTTCGGTCTGACTGGGCAACTGCCGCAACAGTTCAGAGAAGGCTTCTTCCATTTCGATCGTCTGCGCTTTATAAGCCTCCAGATTCGCGGCCATCACCGCTTTCTGTTCATACTCCACGCGCAGGGTCGACTCCTCGGCAGCCCAGCGCTCCAGCGCTGATTGCAGATTGCGGATGTCGAACCAGAAACCGAGCCCCAGGCAGAGCACGAATACCACCAGCGTGATGACAAATTTAACGACTCCCGGCCAGACGCCGATGGAGTCCAGATCACTGAGATTGTTCCAGTCGAAATTTTGCAGTTCCTTGATCAAGCCAGAAATAGGTGTCATGTCACTGCTCCTGATCCCGCAGCGGTTCCTGAAGAACCAGCGTGAGTGAGAACGCATTGGCGGTGCGCTGCTCTGCGTTGGCGTCCGCACTGGCCGCCGAAATCTGCTGCAGACTCGGATTCACAAACCATTCGGAATCATCCAGGCGACGCATCAGTTCCGACACCTTGTTGTTCGATTCGGCAATCCCCTCAATCTCAAGAGTATTATCGGTTCGGATCAGCGTGTTGAAATAAACACCCGTCGGCAATGCCTTCACGAGCTCATCAAAGACCCGCACGATGACCGGGCGCGAGCCCTGCAGATCCTGAATGACCTCCATGCGCGCATTGATCTGTTCTTTCTGCTGTTTGAGCTGATTGATTTCCTGGATGCGAGCATCCAGGACAAGAATCTGCTGACGCAGAAAATCGTTGCGGGACTGCTGATAGCGAATGTCGCCACGGATGCTGCGGTCAACCAGAAACAGGATGCCTCCCGCGATGATCACCACGCCCAGCAACAGCACCAGGAATTCGCGCTTGCGCTCTTCGCGCAGTTGTTCACGCCAGGGTAAGAGATTGATGCGCGCCATCAGTACTTGCTCCTCATCGCCAGCCCACAGGCAATCATCAAAGACGGGGCGTCGTTGATCAGCATGGTTTTGTTGACCTTCGGGCCCGTGGCAAGATTTGCAAAGGGGTTTGCAACCAGCACGGGGGTCGCAAGGTGTTCGCGCACCAGCTCACTCAAGCCGTCGACCGCCGCGATACCGCCTGCCAGTACGATGTAGTCCACATCGTTGTACTGACTGGAGGAAAAAAAGAACTGCAGGGAGCGACTGATCTGCTGGACGACTGCATCTTTGAAAGGGGCAAGAATTTCCTGCTCGTACTCCGCCGGGAGATTGCCACGCTTGATCGCGGTCTCTGCCTCGATGGCAGAGAGGCCAAAGCGACGCTGCACGTCCTCTACCAGCTGTCTGCCTCCGAAGAGCTGCTCACGGGTATAAATCGTCTTGCCGTTGAGCAGCACGTGCAGGGTGGTAGTTGTTGCGCCGATGTCCAGAATGGCGACACTGTTGACGTCCACTCCGGTGAGTTGCGGTGCAATCAACGAATAAGCCCGCTCTACTGCATAGGCTTCAATGTCAACAACCTTCGCGATAAGCCTTCCTGCCTCCAGAGCCGAGACCCGCGACTCCACATTCTCTTTGCGGCACGCTGCCAGCAGCACGTCGACAAAGTCGGAATTGTTGTCCGTGGATTCCTGCCGCTCGAAATCTATGGCGACCTCGCTGAGCGGATAAGGAATGTACTGATCCGCCTCCACAATAATCTGATTTTCCATCTCGGAGTCCGTCAATGCCGCATTCATCTCGATAATCTTCGTGATGACGGCAGAGCCCGCGACTGCAACAGCAGCTTCCTTGGTGGAAGGCTTCAGGATAGAAATGGCGTGACGGATGCTCTCCCCCACTGCATCAATATCATTGATATTTTTTTCAACTACGGCATTGGGTGGAAGCTGGCGTATGACATAGTTTTCAATCTTGTACTTGCCACCTCGAAGACTCAGCTCAAGAAGCTTCACAGAGGAGGAACTGATGTCCACCCCCAGCAGGGTTTTCGAATTTTTGCCCAGGATTCCAAGCACAGTTGCAAGTCCGGATTTCGTTGTTTTGGTGAGCTCTTGATAAGTCGGAAAGCTCTGTATGCCAGTATAGTGGCAAACTTGAAAACGAGCAGAGCGACGCCACTTTTAATCACGCCAACACATCAAAACAAATTTATTTATAACATTCAACAGATTAAAGACCAAATCCAATAAATAACTTTATGTTGTTAACCAGATCAACTTATTTCGCCCTGCACATGAGTATATAATCGCCCCGCGCGCTCAGCTCATAGCTTCCGCATCGGTCAGATTTCCGGGAATAGAGCCCCGCCTGATCAGGTCTTGATAAGGGCATATATTTGCAATGACTGTGTCAACTTGAGTTTTCACCAACAGCGATCCCATTCGTGAACATCAGGCTAAAGAAAACATTCAGAATGTTGTTCTGGTTCGGCATATTCTGCGCCAGCGGTGCTGTCATGGTGGCGGCGGCAGCATTCCTGTACCTGTCACCTCAGCTCCCGTCAGCCGAGTCCTATCGCAACGTCCAGCTGGAGACTCCGCTGCGCATTCTGACTGCGGACAGCAAATTGATTGACGAAATCGGCATTCGACGCGACCCCGTGCCTTATGACGAGATTCCGCCGATGATGATAAACGCCGTCATCGCCAGCGAGGATCCGCGCTTCTATTCCCATCCGGGCGTGGATATTCTGGGCCTCTTGCGCGGATTTTACGGCTTCGTGCGCGGCATAAATCTTGGTGGCGGCAGCACCATTACCATGCAACTCGCCAACAACATCTCCTTTGACAGCGACAACGTCTACGCCCGCAAGCTCAAGGAAATTCCCTTTGCCCTGCGCATTCAGCGCGAGTTGACGAAGCAGGAGATCATCACCCTTTACCTCAACCTGATTTACTTCGGATCGGGAGCAGACGGCATCAATGCCGCCGCTTTCGCTTATTACGGCAAGCCCATCGCCGAGCTGGAACTCCACCAGTTCGCAATGCTGACTTCAGTGCTGCCCTGCCCATCGCCATGCAATCCGATAGCCGATCCGGCACGCGCGACAACGCGGCGCAATGTCGTCCTCACCAAGATGTATGAGCAGCGGATGATTACCCGCGAAGAATACGAAAAGGCCGTCAGCACTCCAGACAATGCGCGCCGGCACAGCCGCAGAATCGAAGTCAGCGCCCCCTATGTTGCGGAAATGGTGCGCCAGGAGCTGTACCTTCAGTACGGCGAGGACATCTATCGCAAGGGCTTCGAGGTCACC
Organism: uncultured Gammaproteobacteria bacterium; assembly: GCA_903876785.1. Taxonomy (GTDB): domain Bacteria; phylum Pseudomonadota; class Gammaproteobacteria; order Pseudomonadales; family Pseudohongiellaceae; genus UBA5078. Next base: position 16,829 of record CAIRBI010000029.1, on the reverse strand, counting down.
ACCAGCATCCACAGCGACAAACAATTGGTGGCCAACCGCGCCCTGACCAATGGTCTGGAAGAATACTATGACAAGCGTCATGGCTATCGCGGCACAGAAGGATATTTCGCGCCCGTAGGCGACGATCCCCTGCCGGGCTGGCTGGAGGCTCTGGAACCACAGTCCGTCATTGGCAACCAACATCCCGCCATTGTCACCTATGTAGGTGGCCGTGAAATCAAGGCCGTGCTGAAAGATGGCAGCATCATTGATATCGGTTGGGAGGGATTGAGCTGGGCCGCACCGTTCGTCGATCGCGGCAACGCCTGGCCACGCCCACAGCAGGCGCGAGAGATCGTCAAGGCTGGCGATCTGATTCGCGTCAAGCAGCTGGTCGACAGCAATTGGTCACTGGGTCAGATTCCGGAATTGCAGGGCGCACTGGTATCGGTGTCTCCAGACAACGGCGACATTCTCGCGCTGATCGGTGGCTATGACTTCGGCTACAGCCAGGTGAATCGCGCCACCACACCGCGCCCGCCGGGCTCCGGATTCAAACCCCTCCTCTACGGCACTGCACTCGAGAACGGTTATACAGCCGCCAGTACCGTCAACGATGCTCCATTTGTCAGAGGCGACTATCGCCCCAGGAATTTCGAGAACAACTTCGTCGGCCCCATCACTTTGCGCTTCGCTCTCACCAATTCACGCAACGTACCTGCCGTACGTCTATATGATCAGCTGGGCTCCGAGTTGTTGTTCCCGTTCGCCAAGCGCTTTGGATTTCATACAGAGAACTTCCCTCCCAACGATCTGACCATCGCGCTGGGAAGCCAGGATGTGCAGCCGCTCGAGATGGCCATTGCCTTTGCCACAATCGCCAATGGTGGACAGAAGGTGGAGCCGACCCTTATCAAGCAGATCAAGACCTTTGAGGGCATCATCCCGCGCCCTCCGCAGCCGGTTGCCTGCAGCAAGGACTGCACGGCAATGACGTCAGCTGCTGGCAGACAGGTTGTCGCCCAGACCACTCTGGCACCTGTTCCACAAGTACCAGGTCCTCAGACAATACCTGCCCCCCAGATAGTAGATCCCCGTATTGCCTATATTCTCGGCAGCATGATGCGATCAGTGATAGAGGAAGGCAGCGGCCGTCGCGTGGGCCGAGAGATCGACAGGAAAGATCTGATGGGCAAGACTGGCACCACCAACGGACCTTCAGAATTGTGGTTCACTGGCTTCAACCGGGATGTATCGACGAGTGTCTTTATAGGCTTCGACCAGCCGCAGATGATGGGCGAGAGCGAACAAGGCGCCACTGTACCGGTGCCTATCTGGATCGACTACATGAAAACAGTACTGGCAGGAACACCGGAACGAATGATGGAAAGACCGGACGGGCTGGTGGACCGGCTGATAGAGAAAAAAACGGGCCGCAGCGCGCGCCCGGGACAGGCCAACACAATGTTCGAAGTGTTCATGGAGGAGAATGCTCCATCGGCAACCCAGGAACGACAGCAGCCTGGCATCACGCGCAACACAACGGACACCACCAGCGACACAACACGCGATGCCCGGGACACGGATGAGGCGCCAACGATCGAGATTTTGTTCTGATCGACCATCCGTTATTTCAGCAAGAGTAAAATCAGGCAAAACACAAAAAGGCGACAGAGCTTACTCTGCCGCCTTTTTTGTTATCTGCTGGACGCAGATGGGGGATTATTTCAGTGAGCGTGAACCAAAACGCTTGTTGAAACGATCGACGCGACCGCCAGCATCCAGAATCTTCTGCTTGCCGGTGTAGAACGGGTGGCAGTCTGAACACACGTCAACCAGCATGTCTTTGCCCAGCGTAGAACGGGTTTTCAAGACATTGCCGCAGCTGCAGGTTGCATTCATTGCTACATAATTTGGGTGAATATTCGGTTTCATGCCTGGACCTCGTCATTGGTATATCACTGGTATCGCCACAGGGGGACCGGCGTTAACATCGCCCACTGCCAGCGAAACGGGCGTGCATTCTACCAAAGAGACGTCCATTGGCAATAGCGGGATATAGAGATATTTGGGAGCTGGTCAGCGGGGCGCCTGCCCTTCCTGAATCAGCTTGTGATTCTTGACCACCTCGCGCATCACGCGCTCAAGAATCTCAGCCACCAGATCGGCGTTCACTCCATGCCTGGTACAGACCTGACGAATGTCGGCCAACTTGGCACTTTCCCGCTCGGGGTCAAGGGCCTGCAGTCCGTGCTCGGCCTTCAACTCCCCCACCCGCCTGGTCAGGGCAAATCGATTTGCCAGCAACAACACCAGTCCGTGATCGATCCGGTCTATCTGCTCTCTCACCAATAACAGTTCTGCGGGAACGGGCTCGTCGGCCATCGTCTGACTCCATTGCTCTATTCGAAAATGTTCTCTGCGAATGCGCTCTGGGCGCAGTGATTTGCGCGGCAGTATAAACCAATTCTGCGGCCCCCATACAGCAACGCCACTTACCCGGACCGGCGTCATAAGACACTCTGCGGCACACGGGCAGCGGAAGGTTGCGGTCATTCGTGCAATGCCCTTAACATGGCCGTGGCCAATCCCGGTGGACCCGCCCCGCGTGCAGACTGCAGTCGCTCTCAATATGCCCAAATCAGAATCTCCAAGTCACGCTCCGCACGTCAGCGTCATCTTGCGCCTGGCGGTGCCGTCACCCCTGCGCCGACTCTTTGACTATCTGCCTCCACGGGATTCCACCCTTGCACAACTGGAGCAACTGCAACCAGGCGTTCGTATCAGCGTCCCTTTCGGATCGCGCTCGCTGGTGGCGGTGCTCGTGTCGACGCAGAAACAAGCATCGGTGGAACACGCCAAGCTGCGCCATGCCACGGCCATAATCGACCAGGACCCATTGTTACCTCCGGCGCTCATGGAACTCACCCTGTGGGCTGCACAGTACTATCAGCATCCTCCAGGCGAAGTCTTCAGCACGATGTTGCCCGCATTGCTGCGGCAGGGCCGCGCAGCCGCCCATCCGGGCAGAAAGGTGTGGCGACTCAGCGCACAGGGGCTCCAGCTTGAAGCAGGCGCCCTGCGCCGCGCACCCCGGCAACGGGAAATCCTGGAGTTCCTCGCAGAGCATGGAGAGTTGGACAAAGAATCCATTGTTGAAATGGAGATATCCCCCGTGGCGTTGAACGCCATGCTCAAGGCCGGTTTCGTGGAGACCGGCGCACAACCGCGCCCGCGCCCGCCGCGCTCCGCAGCCCAGAAAGCTATGCCGGAGAGCGTGTTGCCGGAGAATGCGCTGCAGCTAAACGCAGAGCAATTGCAGGCGGTCAATGCCATCCGCTCCGCTATTGGCAGCTTCGGCTGCTTCCTGCTCGACGGGGTGACGGGTAGCGGCAAGACCGAGGTCTATCTGCAGGTGATCGCGGAAGTTCTGCGCCAGTCCCGGCAAGCACTGGTTTTGGTCCCTGAAATCAGCCTGACTCCGCAAACCATCAGCCGCTTCCGCAAGCGCTTTCAATGCCGGATCGCCGTGCTGCATTCCGGTCTCACCGATGCAGAGCGCCTGCAGGCCTGGCTCGAGGCGCGCGACGGACAGGCGGAAATTGTAATCGGCACGCGCTCCGCCCTGTTCACGCCGCTGGCGCGTCCGGGGATCATCATCATCGACGAGGAGCACGACGGCTCCTTCAAGCAGCAGGATGGCTTCCGCTATTCAGCCCGCGACCTCGCCATCGTGCGAGCGCGCAACGAGAACATCGGCATTGTTCTCGGCTCGGCAACCCCCAGCCTCGAAACGTTGCACAACGCCCTCTCGGGGCGCTACCAGCATCTGCTCCTCACTGAACGCGCTGGCGTCGCGGAGCGCCCTGCGCTGCGCTTGCTGGACACCACCAATGAAGTATTGCAGGAAGGCTTTTCAGCCCCTCTGCTGCAGGATATCGCCGACCACCTGCAACGGGGCAATCAGGTGCTGGTCTTCCTCAATCGCCGCGGCTTCGCGCCCACGCTGCAGTGCGCCGACTGCGGCTGGGTGGCCGAATGCCTGCGCTGCGATGCCCGCCTGACGTTGCACAAGACGCCACCACATCTGCGTTGCCACCATTGCGATGCCCGCAGGCCTGTCGATCGCCACTGCCCGCAGTGCAAGTCGAAACACCTGCAGGCGCTGGGTCTGGGCACGGAGCGCAGCGAGGGAGTACTGGCCAGCCTGTTCCCCGACACCCGCGTGCTGCGCGTCGACCGCGACACCACCAGGCGCAAGAACGAACTGGACGCCCTGCTCAACGAAGTGCATCGGGGCGAGCCCTGCATCCTGATCGGCACTCAGATGCTGGCCAAAGGCCACCATTTTCCCTGCGTCACACTGGTTGCCGTGCTGGACGCAGATGCGGGGCTCTTCAGCGCCGACTTCCGTGGCCAGGAACACACCGCGCAGCTGCTGATGCAGGTCGCCGGCCGCGCGGGGCGGGCCGGACAAGCGGGGGAAGTCGTCATTCAAACCCGCCACGCCAATCACCGCACTCTGCAGGCTCTGGTACAACAGGGTTATGGCAGTTTCGCCAGAACCATTCTCGCGGAACGGCAGGCGGCCAGCATGCCCCCCTTCTCACATCTGGCACTTATCCGTGCCGAGGCCACCGACTTCAGGAGTCCGGAGCAATTCCTCGCACTGGTCCGTCAATGCGCAGAGAGGCTGCCCGGCAGTGCCGAGCGCACAGCAGTGACACTGATGGGCCCCCTGCCAGCTCCTATGGAGAAACGTGCCGGCAAGTTTCGCGCGCAGTTGCTGTTGCAGTCCGAGCAGCGACCGGCCCTCCAGAATCTGCTCAGTCACCTCTGTCCGGCACTGGAGAGCATGAAGGAGAGTCGCAGCGTCCGCTGGTCTGTGGATGTCGACCCTCAGGACATGATCTGAAGCGTCCGGACAGGTCGATGACTGGCGCAGGAATAAGGCTGGTTGCTCACCGGATTTTTCAGGATAATGGCGCCCACCGTCCGTTCATCGTCCGTTGACAAGTATTTCAGAGACATTCATGGCTCACGATTTCGCCAAAACCAGAACCCGCAGAGTGCCCGAGCAAAAGCGCCCGGAGCCCGCACCTCAGCCTGCGAAAGGTCTGTTGCTGACTGGCCTCCTGACAGGTCTGGTGCTCGGCGTATTCATCAGCTTTCTGATTTACATCTCGGGGATACTCCCTCCCATGAACCCTGTGGCGGACACCGCCGAGAGCAGCAATACCGAAGAGCTCGCTGCCGCCCAGTTGCGCCGCAATGAGGAACTGGAACAGGCTGCGGCGCGCCTGCAGCTGGAATTTTACAAGGAACTGCCCAACTACGAAGTCATCATCGACAACACGCCCGGCACCGCTGCAGCAAGCTCTGCCAACACCATAACCGCCACAGCGGCAGAGCAGGCTATCGCTCTGGCCCAGAGTCAGGTCCAAGACCAGACCCTGTCCGCCACAACAACCCTGGTGGCAGGACAGCAACCGGTTGCTACAGTTGTGACCAGCGCTACTGGCACGGCCCCCGCGACCGTTTCCGTCAGCGCCGCCACCGCACCTGTTGCCACTTACAACATCGCGGAAACCCTCGCTATGCCGATAGTGCCCGTGACGGCAATCCCCGGCGAACCCAGCTTCATGATTCAAGCGGGCGCCTTTCAGCAAGAAGCGGCAGCGGTCGCACAAACCATGCGCCTGAATGCACTGGGCCTGGACGCCCGCGTCAAGAAGGAAGCCCTGTTGGGGAAGACATTGTTTCTGGTGCAATCCGGCCCTTACAGCTCCCGAGATCAACTCAGTCAGCTGGAGCGAATCCTGCGCAGCAACGGCATAGACAGCATGCGCATCGGAGTGAGTCAGTAACCCCATTTTTGTGTGCGTCAGCGCGGCCCGACGACACGCTTTCCCAACCCCGGCACGTGTACCGGCAGGAGCTACAGATTGGAACAACTTCACGGCACCACCATCCTCTCCGTCAGACGCAACAACAAAGTAGTCGTCGGCGGTGACGGGCAGGTTTCGCAAGGCAACACCATCATGAAGGGCAACGCCCGCAAGGTGCGGCGCCTTTACAAAGACCAGGTGATCGCGGGTTTTGCCGGCGGCACGGCCGACGCCTTCACATTGTTTGAACGCTTCGAAGAGATGCTGGAAAAACATCACGGCAAGCTGGTGCGCTCAGCGGTAGAGCTCGCAAAGCTGTGGCGCACTGATCGCGCACTGCGCCGCCTGGAGGCTCTGCTGCTGGTCGCAGACCGCGAAGCCTCACTGATCATCACCGGTAACGGCGACGTGATCGAACCGGAAGAAGGCATCATGGCTATCGGCTCAGGCGGCAGCTTCGCACTTTCCGCCGCACGAGCCCTCTACCGGCATACCGAGCTTGACGCCCGCGTCATTGTCGAAAAGAGCCTGATCATCGCAGGCGAAATCTGCGTCTATACTAATCAGAACCACACCATCGAAGAGCTGGAATTTTAAGCAAAGCATTCAGGAACACACGCATGTCCACCATGACTCCACGAGAAATTGCCTCGGAACTCGACAGATACATCGTAGGCCAGAACGCCGCCAAGCGCGCCGTTGCCATCGCGCTGCGCAACCGCTGGCGCCGCATGCAGCTCAATGAAAACATCCGTCAGGAAATTACCCCGAAAAATATACTGATGATCGGCCCGACCGGTGTCGGCAAAACCGAGATCGCCCGCCGCCTCGCCAAGCTGGCCAACGCTCCCTTCATCAAAGTAGAAGCAACCAAGTTCACCGAGGTGGGTTATGTCGGTCGCGACGTCGACTCCATCATCCGCGATCTGATCGACGTCGCAGTGAAGATGCTGCGCGAGGAGCAAATCCGCAAGGTGCAGCACATTGCCGAAGATGCCGCCGAGGACCGTATTCTCGACGCACTGCTGCCGCCGGCCAGAAGTGACGGCACTAATGAAAGCGCCGACCGGACCGCGTCCACGACCAGGCAGATATTCCGCAAGAAGTTGCGCGAGGGCGAACTGGACGACAAAGAGATCGAGATCAAGGTCGCCGATTCCGTCGCAGGCGTCGAAATCATGGCCCCGCCCGGACTTGAAGAGATGACCAGTCAGCTCAAGAGCATGTTTTCCACCATGAACACCGGCAAGAAGAAGGCCCGGCGCATGCCGATCAAGGCCGCCTTCAAACTCCTGAAAGAAGAGGAGGCATCCAAGCTGGTCAACGAGGAGGAGATTCGGATTCGTGCAATCGAGACGACGGAGCAGACCGGCATCGTCTTTATCGACGAGATCGACAAGGTCACGGTGCGCAATGACTCCGGCAACAGCGGCGTCTCCCGCGAAGGCGTGCAGCGTGATCTGCTGCCGCTGATCGAGGGCTCCACCATCACCACCAAGTACGGTAGTGTGAAGACGGACCACATTCTGTTCATCGCCTCGGGGGCGTTCCATCTCTCCAAGCCCTCAGACCTGATTCCAGAGTTGCAGGGCCGTCTGCCCATCCGCGTGGAATTGCAGGCGCTGACCGCTCATGATTTCGAGCGCATCCTGTCCGAACCCAACTGCTCACTGACCGAGCAGTATCAGGCCTTGCTGGGCACCGAAAATCTGCAGGTCCGCTTTACGCAGGATGGCATCGCCCGCATCGCCGAGACAGCCTTTCAGGTCAACGAGCGCACGGAGAATATTGGTGCCCGCCGCCTGCACACAATCATGGAGCGCCTGCTGGAAGAAGTTTCTTTCACGGCCTCGGACATCGGCATTGGCGACAACAAGGAACTGGTAATCGATGCCGCCTATGTCGACAAACAACTGCAGGAGCTGGCCAGAGACGAAGACCTCAGCCGGTTCATTCTGTGATTCAGAACCTGGGGAGCCACAAGCGATGACGAGCGCTCCGACGGAGATTCATCTGCGCCGCCGCTCCGCCCTGCTGGAGCTTGCCTATGCGGACGGCAATCGCTATTCGCTGAGTGCGGAGTTCCTGCGCGTGCATTCTCCCTCGGCAGAAGTGCGCGGTCATGGTCAGGCGCAGAGCGTGCTGCAAACCGGCAAACGCCAAGTGGGATTGACAGGCATTGAACAGGTAGGCCTTTATGCCATCAAACTCGTCTTCAGTGACGGGCATGCCTCGGGCCTCTACAGCTGGGACTATCTCCACGAACTGTGCACCCATCAGGAAGAGATGTGGCAAAACTACCTGCAACGGCTGCAGGATGCGGGTGCCAGCCGCGACCCGGCACCATTCCACCCTGCGATCGGTGGCAAGGCTTCATTGTCAGCGCAGGTGCAAGTGATTACCATACAGCCGCTGTCGCCACCCCACTCCTGACCGGGGCAGGACAGCCTTAAACACTGCCTCTAAATACCCCTGGCATCATCCGCCAGCAGGAAAGCACTATGTCAGGCCATACCAATCCCGGCGACCAGCAACCAGGCACCGACGAAGCACAGAATGCTCCACGCACTACGCACTTCGGCTACCAGCAAGTGCCAGTCGAGGAGAAGGTGGCGCGGGTAGGCCAGGTGTTCCACTCCGTCGCCAGCAAATACGACGTGATGAATGACCTGATGTCGCTGGGCACCCATCGCCTCATCAAACGCTTCACTGTCGAGCTGAGCGGCATCCGCGAAGGTCAGCGCGTGCTGGATCTGGCCGGAGGCACTGGTGATTTCAGCATTCGCTTCTCGTCACTGGCAGGACGGACCGGTCAGGTAGTGCTAGCCGACATCAACGCCTCGATGCTGAGCGTCGGCCGCGACCGCCTCACGGACAAGGGCATCACCAACAATGTGAACTATGCTCAAGTGAACGCCGAGTGCCTGCCCTTCGCTGACAACACCTTCGATTGCATCTGCATTGCCTATGGTCTGCGCAACGTCACCGACAAGGACGCCGCACTGCGCTCCATGTACCGGGTGCTGAAACCGGGCGGGCGCGTCATGGTGCTGGAATTCTCCAAGCCGCGCAGCGAACTGCTGGGCAAGGCCTACGACGGCTACTCTGCGTTGTGGCCGATTGTCGGCAAACTGGTCACGGGCGACGCAGACAGTTACCGTTATCTGGTCGAGTCCATCCGCATGCACCCGGACCAGGATACGCTCAAGAAAATGATGATGGATGCCGGTTTCGATGACTGCCGCTACCACGACGTCATGGGCGGCATCTGCGCCATTCACCTCGGTTTCAAATCAGCGCATGCCAACTGAGTGGCAGCCATAACAGGGTCCGCGATGAAACACCTCGTCAGTTCTGCCTTCTGTGCTCCTGCCGAGGCACTGCTCAACGGCCTGCTCGCGCAGGACCCCGGCACTGCCCGCCGGCTGGCGCGTCATCATGGTCAGGCCGTGCGGGTGGAATGTACTTCGCCCCTGCAGTGGCAGATTTTTATTTTGGTGCAGGAAGAGCGTCTGTCTATTCGCGCTGTCTACGAACCCGCGCCACAGGCGGAGATCGCCGCATCGGCCAGCGCGTTCAGCCGCCTGTTAATCGGTGGCGGGCAGACCGACGCCCTTTTCTCGCCCGACATCCGACTCGGAGGTGACACACACCTGATTCAGGACCTCAACCAGATACTGCGTGATCTTGAGGTCGACTGGGAACATCATTTCTCCGCGCTGTTCGGGGATGTCGCGACCCATCAGTTGAGTCAGTTCTTCGGCAAGGCTCTGGAGTGGACTGCGCAGACTCGCACGACACTGCTGGCAGATGTGGAGGAGTATCTGCACGAAGAGGCTCGTCTGCTGCCCGGTGCCAGCGAAGTGAATCATTTCAGCAACCGTGTCGATGAACTGAAGCTGGCGGTAGATCGTATGAACGCTAGACAACAACGACTTTTACAGAAGCTGCAGGAGTTGTCTGCCCGGTAAAGTGGGAGCGGGCCCGCCCGCGACAAGATTTTACGCAGGATTTATCGCGAGCAGGCTCGCTCCCACAAGTGCCCATGAGACATTATGCCGCAGCGCTTGTAATCGGCAGATAGAGTAGGATAATCGGCCTATCAACTAGGAGACTATGACAATGAATACCATCGACGGCTTCAAACTGGCGACCTCAGCGGCAGCATTGCTGGTAGCAAGTGTCGCGATCTCTGCCGGTGCCACTGCTGAAGAAGCGGCCGGGCCGGTGAAGGTCAGTCAGTGCCAAGGGCTGACCTCCTGCCACGGCCAGAGTGCCTGCAAGGGCTTTGGGAATGATGCCGGTGCTGGCAAGAACACCTGCAGCGGAATGGGTTTCGTCAGTTTCGCCAGCGGTCACGCCATGGTGTCCAAGAGTTTCTGCGACAAACTGGGCGGCAAAGAGGTCGCCTCGGTTTCCGCAGCTCCGGCCGCCGCAGTAGTGGACGGTGTGCAAGTGGCATACTGCAACGACCTGTTCAGCTGCAACACGTTCAGCGCCTGCAAGGGCAACGGTAATGCCAACTGCGCCGGCAAGAACAGCTGCCACGGCATCGGCTTCGTCGCCATCGCGACCGGGGACATGAAACTGTCCGAGCAGCTGTGCGGCAAGCTGGGCGGCAACCTCATCTCAGGGCTGTAAGCGTGCTTCCCGGGAAGTTCCGGGGCATTTGACGGTAAATCCGACGGAGTCTTCTGATGCTTGGCTACGGACTGGGTCTGCGCAGTGTGCATTATGACTACGTCCTGACCCACTGGCCGGACGTCGACTGGTTCGAACTGGTGACGGAAAACTATCTCGCCCCTGGCGGCCGTCCCCGTGCGGTTCTGCACCAGGTGCGCGAGCGCTATCCGGTGGTGCTGCACGGCTTGTCCTTCAACATCGGTTCCCACGAACCGCCAGATTTTAATTATCTCGCCCAGCTCAAACGCCTGATCGCCGAAGTGGAACCGGAGTGGGTGTCCGACCACCTGTGCTGGACCGGTGTCAATGGGTTCACCTCTCACGACCTGCTCCCGATCGCCTATACCGAGGCCAACCTGCAGCTCAGCGTCGACAAGGTCAACCGCATTCAGGACTATCTGCAGCGCACCATCGTCCTGGAGAACCCCTCGGTTTACGTCGCCTTCCGCTCCAGCACCATGTCAGAGCCGGAGTTCATCAACGCGCTGGTGCGCAGAACAGGCTGCGAGGTACTGCTGGACGTCAACAACGTCTACGTCAGCGGCTTCAACCTCGGCTTCGATCCCTATGCCTACGTGGACACGCTGATCCCCGGCGCCGTTCGCCAGTTTCATCTGGCGGGACACACGAACAACACTACTCACATCATCGATACCCACGACCACCCGGTGTGCGACGATGTCTGGGAACTGTATCGCTACGCCTGCCAGCGCTTCGGTCCGGTCGCCACTCTGCTGGAGCGCGACGATCATATTCCTCCGTTTCCCGAATTGCTGGTGGAGTTGCAGCAGGCCCGCGTGCTGCAGGAATCCGTTACCCGCCCCGCCACCGGAACACCGCTGACCGCCAGTAGCGGACTGCGTCCATGAACTGGCGTACGGAGCAGGAGCAGTTCTGGGGCTGGATCAGCCGCCCGCAGGATCTGAGCGCAGATGCCGAGCAGATCGCGGCGCTGCTCGCGCCACACAGCCATCTGTCGCAGGCGGAGGCGCTGTCGATCTACAACAACGCCTATCATCAGCGCCTCGTGGAAGTCTCTAGTGCGCTGTTCCCCGTGCTGTTCAATACTCTGGGACGCGACCTCTATACCCAGCTGTGGATCGGCTACATGGGCAAATATCCGCCCCGAAACGGCCCGATCCATCGGGTCGGAGAATCGCTTTGCGACTATCTGCGCGAGCACGAGCAGTTCCGCGCCTTGCCGGCAGTTGCCGACATCGTGCGGCTGGAAACCCTGCTCATCGAACTCTTCGACCTCGAGGATGAAGACACTTACACGCTGCAGCAGCTGCAAGAATTGCCTGCCGAGGACTGGCCGCAGATGCGCTGGCCCGCGAAAAAAGACTGGGCACTGCTGCACAGCCGCTTCGATCTGGAAAAGTATTGGCGGCAGATGCACGAATTCATGGAGTCCGGCGGCGTGCCGGGCGAGACGTCTTTCGGGATCGAACTGGCTCCCACCCCCGTGGGAGCGGGCCTCGCCCGCGATAATGCGACTCGCAACGGGGAAAATCGCGGGCAAGGCCCGCTCCCACAGGGGTTGGCGAATGTGTTGGTATTTCGCAAGCAACACCGCATGCAATTCCAGTCCATCGGCCCGGAGCTAGCACTTTTTTTGACCGCAGCCCAAGAAGGCAATAACTTCGCAGATATCTGCAACCAACTGGTTTTAGCGTTTCCTGGTCAGGATATTCCTGCACTCAGCCTCAAGCTGCTTCTGAAAGCCATCGAACTGGAATTGCTGGCTGTACCGGCAGCAAAGTGACTTCAGCCTCTTCTTGCACCCCCTTGTCGCAGCACCCACTAAGTGCTATCTTTGCCAGCCTTTGGAAAATCAATTGTAACCACCTGATTTTTAAACAAATACAGATCCCGTATTACAGATCAACAAACTGCGACAGTGACGGACCCTGGCATCGCCAGTCCCGCATGCTGAAGGCCTGAGCCGTGTCTCACATCCCCCGACTGATCAAGCTCCTCAATACCGCCGCCCGCTACCGGCTTGATCAGGTGGCACCGCAACTGCTGCCGGGCGGTATGGCCGGCATGCTGTTCAAACTATGGACTCTGCCCTGGCGTAACCACCCCGCCAGCAAACTGCCGCCTGCGGTGCGCCTGCGCCTGGCACTTCAAGAGCTGGGCCCCATCTACATCAAGTTCGGGCAGTTGCTGTCCACACGACGCGACTTCCTCTCTCCCGAACTCGCCGATGAACTGCAGTCGTTGCAGGACAAGGTACCAGGATTCAGTAGCCCCGCTATCACCACTCTGGTCGAGGCAGCGCTCGAACGGCCCTGGCAGGAGGTCTTCAGTGAACTTTCCATGGAGCCACTGGCCTCTGCCTCGGTCGCGCAAGTCCACTGCGCGCGTCTGCTTGGCGGTGAAGAAGTTGTCGTCAAGGTAATCCGTCCGGGTATCGAGAAGACCATAGTCTCGGACATCAAGCTCCTCAAATGGATCGCCAGTCTGGTCGAGAAGCACGTCCCGGTGGGCCGTCGCCTGCGTCCGCGCGAGGTCGTGGACGACTACGAGAAAATCATCCTCGACGAGCTCAACCTGCTGGCCGAAGGCGCCAATGCCACACAGTTGCGCCGCAACTTCGAGCACTCACCGCTGCTCTATGTGCCGAAGGTGTACTGGGAGTTTTCACGCATCAACCTGCTGGTGTCAGAGCGCATCTACGGAACCCCGGTGGCAGACATCGCCAGCCTGCGCGCACAAGGTGTCGACCTCAAGAAGCTGGCCGAAACCGGCGTGGAAATCTTCTTCACGCAAGTGTTCAATCACAGCTTCTTCCACGCCGACATGCACCCCGGCAACATCTTCGTCGCCAGACACAGCCCTGAAAATCCGCAGTACATCGCCATCGACTGCGCCATCATTGGATCGCTGAGCAAGAGTGATCAGCAGTATCTGGCGCGCAACCTGCTCGCCATTTTCCGACGCGACTACCGCAAAGTGGCCGAACTGCATGTCGAGTGCGGATGGGTTCCCCGCGACACCAAGGTGCACGAATTTGAGGCGGCCATGCGCTCCGTCTGTGAACCGATCTTCGAGAAACCTTTAAAGGATATTTCCTTCGGGTACCTGCTGGTGCAACTTTTCCACACTGCCGGGCGTTTCAACATGGAAGTGCAGCCGTCGCTGGTGCTGCTGCAAAAGACACTGCTGAACGTGGAAGGTCTCGGCCGTCAGCTCTACCCGGAACTCGATCTGTGGACGACCGCGCTGCCCTTCCTCGAAGACTGGAATCGTCGTCGCATGCGACCCTCCACGCTGTTCAATGCGCTGAAAGAAAATGTGCCGGACTGGATCGAACAACTGCCCTATCTGCCGCAACTGATGATCGATACGCTGACGCAGTCGAAGCAATTGAGCGCCATCAACGCAAACATGGAACAACACTTGCTGCTCGATGCAAGGCGAGCTGAAAGAGAGCGCGCCAGGTCCGTGCGCAACGGTTTGATACTCGGTGCACTGGCATTGGCATTCATGCTTCCGCAGTTCAATGCACTACTGCTGGGCATCTCTTTACCAAGCCTCTTGCTGGCCGCAGGCGCTGTTTACCTTTTGTGTTTTAAACGCTGACAGAGCATACTAACGCGCATGAAAGTGACGGCGGAATCAGCATTGACGAAGGATTGGCTCGGCCAGGTGAACTGGAGCAATGAGGGTCTTGTGCCTGTTATTACTCAGGATTTCAAGACATTGTGCGTGCTTACTCACGCCTGGCTGAATCGCGAGGCACTGGCTCTCGCAGTGCAGGAAGGCAGAGCCATTTACTGGTCGCGCTCGCGCCGCAAACTCTGGCGCAAGGGTGAAGAGTCCGGTCACATACAGAAACTGCACGGCGTGTTTCTGGATTGCGACGGCGATACCGTATGCTACATGGTCGAACAGGTTGGCGGCATTGCCTGCCACACCGGGCGCGAGAGTTGTTTCTATCGCCGTCTTGATGCCGGACAGTGGCAGACGATTGATCCCGTCCTGAAAGATCCCGATGAGATCTATGCCGGGAATCAGGCAACTCAACGAGCAACACCATGAGCGACATACTGATGCAACTGGGAGCGATCCTGGAACAACGCAAGCAGGCGGACGCAGGGGGATCCTACGTAGCCAGTCTGCACAAGAAGGGGCTCAACAAGATTCTCGAGAAGGTCGGCGAAGAAGCGACCGAGACCATCATCGCCGCCAAGGATGTCGGCAGCACCGGTGATCGCGAGGCCCTGGTGAAGGAGACCGCGGATCTGTGGTTTCATTCACTGGTGATGCTGAGCCATCTGGACATGGGGCCGGAGCAGGTACTGGAAGAATTGCGCAAACGTTTCAACATTTCTGGTCTGGCTGAAAAGGCTTCGCGAACAGAGAACAAGTAACAAGTAACAAAACATATTTTTCAACATTCATCACCAGGCTTGCGCAACTTTTGCATTGCACAGGCCGCTAACATCGAAAACCTGGAGGCTACAATGGGTCTTGGCGGAATCAGTATTTGGCAGTTACTCATCATCCTGGTGATCATTGTCATGCTTTTTGGAACGAAAAAACTGCGCAATCTCGGATCAGATCTTGGCGGCGCTCTCAAAGGCTTTAAGACTGCCATGAAGGAAGATGGCACTGTGGACGGCGACGATGACGACGAGTCCGTCAAGAAAGTCGGCGGGTCGACCATGAAGTCTGAAAAGGCGAGCGACAAGGAGTAAATCCTGTCGCGTCCTCCCCGCAGTGCATCTTCTGGTTGTGTCGCCCCCTGTTTGCCTGCCCGATGCTGAACTGTCCTGATGCTGGATCACGCTGATGTTTGAAATTGGTTTCACGGAACTGGTGCTGGTAGCCATTGTTGCTCTGATCGTGGTCGGGCCCGAGCGCCTGCCCGGCGCAGTCAAGACCGCGAGCCTGTGGATTGGCAGGGCCAAGCGCAGTTTCAATCAGGTCAAGACCGAGATTGAAAAAGAGATCAATGCAGACGAGATCCGCCGTCAACTTCACAACGAGTCTATCCTCTCTGATCTGGCAAAAGCCAAGAAGAAGGCTGACAGCCTGGTGAGTGAAACCCGCAAAAATCTCGACGGGATCAATGCCGAAGTCAATGCAACGCTGAAAAGCGAAGAGGCGAAGCTGGCAGCAAGCAATTCCGAATCCGATGCAGTGCGCGAAGCGGCCACTCGGCCAACCCCGGCGGCACCAGCCTTCAATCCAGCCACTATTGACGAAGACTATGAAGAACCGGCTGTCGTCAGCATGCCAGTAGCTGTCGAGCCTCCCATAACCGCCCCGAAACCTCCCGTCGAAGATTTTTACAATAATCCATCCGTCAGCCTGATACAGCTCAAAGGCGGCGTCTTCAGTGCTGCTCCGGTTTCTGAATCCGATGCGGATCTGCCGAGGAAAGAATGAGCAAGCCCAGAGATCCCAAACTCGGTGCAGAGCTGACCCTTGTAGATCACCTCGTCGAGCTTCGCGACCGGATCATGAAATCCCTCGTGGCGATAGTGGTGATTTTCCTCAGCCTGTTCTACTTCGCCAATGACATCTACACCTTCGTTGCCGACCCGCTGATCTCCGTGCTGCCCGAGAATATGGGCATGATCGCGATCGATCCCACGGCGCCCTTCCTTGCCCCGTTCAAGCTGACTTTCTTCGTCGCTCTCTGCCTGGCCGCCCCCTATATCCTGTATCAAGTGTGGTCGTTCATCGCTCCGGGGCTGTACAAGAATGAGAAGGAACTGGCGATTCCACTGTTCATCTCCAGCGTCGTCCTGTTCTATGCCGGCATTGCGTTCGCGTATTACGTCATGTTCGGACTGGTCTTTTCATTCTTCGTCTCGGTAGCACCGGAAGGCATCATGGTGACTCCGGATATCACCAGCTTCCTGAGCTTCGCGCTGGCGATCTTCTTCGCCTTCGGCATCGCCTTTGAAATTCCAGTTGCTGTCTTTCTGGTGATATGGATTGGCCTAGTGGAGCCTGAGGATCTGGTCGAGAAGCGCCCCTATGTGATTGTGTTCTGCTTCGTGGTCGGCATGCTGTTGACGCCACCCGACCCATTCAGCCAAACCATGCTCGCACTTCCCATGTGGGGATTGTTTGAGCTGGGAATACTCTGCGGACGTTTCATCAAGAAGAAGCAGGCGGCGCAGGAAGAAGCGGAAGCCAACAACTAAGCCCTGCAGCTTTTGTGGGAGCGAGCCTGCTCGCGATAAATTTGGGGTCAGAGTAATAAATTTGGGGTCAGAGTAAAAATACAGTGGTAAAAACCACTGTATTTTTACTCTG
>CAIRBI010000028.1 GCA_903876785.1 uncultured Gammaproteobacteria bacterium | reverse complement strand
GATTTACGAGAGTTACTACCCTCTCGACATGCACCTCAGGGTTTGATACCGGCGTCGAATCCAAAGCGCCCCCGTTAGTGTGTGCAGCTTAGCACAGGACACTAGATGGGGTCGTGTGCTACTTTTTCAACCCCACTCCACACGCAGAGAGCAATGTCATGAACAAGAAAGTTGCCGTAGTCACCGGAACCTCCACAGGTCTGGGTTTGCATGTCGCCGTGCTGCTGGCGAAACAGGGTATTACCACTATCGCCACGATGCGCAATCTGGACAAGCAGGACGCTCTGCTGGCAGAAGCCAGGGCGCAGCAAGTGGCTGTCAAGGTGAAGCAGCTGGATGTGCAGGACGCGCAGAGTGTGGAGCGCTGCTTCGCCGAGATTCTCAAGGAAGAAGGCGCGATCGATATTCTCATCAACAACGCAGGGGCGGGTTTCGTGCGCACCACCGAGCAGGCATCCGAAGCCGATATGGAGTGGGTGATGGACGTCAACTTCAAGGGCGTGGTGCGTTGCATCAAAGCCGTTCTTCCACACATGCGTGAACGCAGAACGGGTCACATCATCAACATCACGTCAGTCGGTGGCCTGGTGGGGCAGCCTTTCAACGAGTTTTATTGTGCAGCCAAGTTTGCGGTGGAAGGGTACACCGAATCGCTGGCGAGCTATGTGCAGCCTGCGTTCAATATCAAGTTTTCGATGATAGAACCGGGTGGCATTGCGACAGAGTTTGTCAGCAACGTGATGGGCAAGGTGCAGAGCACTGGCGGCATTCCGGATGACGCCTACAAGCCCGTACTCGATATCTACATGGGGGGGATTCGGGCGCGCGCGGCCATGGGAGAAACCCGTGCTTATCAGACTTCGCAGGAAGTCGCTGCCGTCGTGCTGGATTGCGTCAATCGGGAAAATCCGCCGCTGCGCATGCGCACCTCGGCGTGGGCTGAGAAATTCACGGAGTTCAAAACGGCGGCAGATCCGGATGGTGGCAAGCAGCAGGCGATGGTGTTGGCGACGTTTTTGCCTGATCTGGTGAAGTGATAGCGGAGTCAGTGGCAGGTATGATGCGTGTTTGTGCTGTTTTGCTGTCTTTGCTTTTGGTCGGTTGTCACCCCGCGTCCTCCATTCCCGCACACTTCGTGCTGACGCTGTGGCCAGGCAGTGAGGTGGTCACGTTGGTGGATGACCCTGCCGCACAGCTTGGCAGCAACAGCAGCGGTGCTACCTATCAACCCGCTTCGCTCAGTCAGCCTGGGTATTTGTGGGTGGTTAAAAATGGTCCGGCGACCTTGCATCAACTGTCGTTCAATAGCGCCTCCGGCCGCTGGTCGCCTGTTCGGGAGTGGACGCTGACAACGCTGTCTGGAGCGACCCCGGACTCCGAGTCAGTCACCAAGACGAATTGGGAAAGTGACGTCGTCTACATCGCTTCAGAGAAGGAAGGGAGTGAGAGCAAGTTGAGTATTATTGCTTTCGACACTGCGCTAGGGGCTCCTGTCGCCGAATGGGATATGACGCACGAACTGGGCAATCCCGAGTCTGTCGAGTTGGATGTTGATTCGAACGCAGGCTGGGAAGGGCTCACCTGGATTCCCGACACGGATCTGATCACCGCGGGTTTTTACGACCAGCGGTTGCACAAGCCTTACAACCCCAATGATTATCCAGTGCATGGGGGCGGGCTGTTTTTCGCCGCACTGGAGCAGAACGGCGATATCTACGCCTATGCACTGAATCAAGCAGACAGTCTCTTCCATAAAATCGCGGTCATCAGAGCTGGTTTCCCGCATCTGATGGGGCTGGAGTACGATCGTGATAATGCGGCGCTGTGGGTCCATTGTGATGACGACTGCGGCAATGTCTTGGGCATTTTGAAGATCGATGGCGAGCCTGGCAGTGCAACCCTGGGAAGTTTCGTTCTGAGTGCCGTGCTGGCGCATCCTGCCGCATTGGCCAATGCGAACCACGAAGGCATCGCGTTGGCACCAGAGGCTGAGTGTGTGGATGGCGGTCGACAGGTGTTCTGGGTTAACGATGCTGGGAAACCTGGCTCAACCGTAAGTGCGGGCGTCGTTTGGTGTGACTGACCCGGCATACCCACTTAAGATCAGGCAGGGCTGCTCACCGTGTTGGTATCAGTGCTGCCGTGTTTATACCGATTGATGCTCTGCAGATACCGGCCCGACGACAGATTCAGATCAGCGCTGCGCGTGCCGCACCGTACGCTGCTTCTCAATGGCCCACTCGCGATCTTTCTCGACATTGCGCTTGTCGTGTTCCTGCTTACCCTTGGCAAGCGAGACCTGACACTTGATGAGATGTTCTTTCCAGTAGATCTTGGTGGCCACACAGGTGTGGCCCTTTTGCTGGACGCTGGAGAACAGGCGCGCCAGCTCTTTGCGATGCAGCAGCAGCTTGCGGGTGCGGTCCGGCTCGCAGACGACATGGGTGCTGGCGGTGTTGAGCGGCGTGATGTTGCAGCCGATCAGCCAAGCCTCGCCGTCCTTGAGGATGACGTAGCTGTCCGTCAGCTGCACTTTCTTTTCGCGCATGCTTTTGACTTCCCAGCCGAGCAGCATCATCCCGGCTTCGAAAGAGTCTTCGATGAAATAATCATGAAGCGCCTTCTTGTTGCGGGCGATGGTGGTGTCGACTGCTTTTGACTTACCTGATTTTGCCATAGCGCCGCATTATAACCGCATTCCCTCGGCTGCATAGGCCGAGTTAGAATCGCGCCCACCTTAACCTGAGGCAGTCTGCTGAACCCGTTATGACTCGAATCGATCGCAGCGCGCTGGTGATGTACTCCGCGCGTCAGATGTATGACCT
>CAIRBI010000027.1 GCA_903876785.1 uncultured Gammaproteobacteria bacterium | reverse complement strand
GGATGCCGATGTGACGCGTCGCCGCACCTCTTTCGAACGCGCACTGGGCGTCATGAAAGGTATCGTCGAACAGCAGTAAGACGTCCATACCCCCCCAGACGGCAGGAGAACCGCATGGTCTACTGCCGTCTGCTCACCAATGAGCCCGTGTACCTGGATAAACCCAGCGAGCGCAATAATAGATTCACATAAGGCGACTAGAATTGGAGGCAGATTTTCAATCCAAGCCAATCCAGGTCGCCTGTCATGTACGCAAGAATTATCGGCACTATCGGTGTCATCACCCTAGCCTCTGCCACCCTCACACAACTATTGTCAGCCAATTTCAAGAGCGAGAACGCGCAGTGGATTGCCGGTGATCATCACATACACAGCCGCTTCAGCGTGGGCTGGGATCAGACCCAGAACCCTCCAACGCCAATTCTCGGCAGTGATGCCATTTACCCGACCCCCATGAATGCGCTCATGGGCAGGCACTTCGGTCTCGGGTGGATGGTGACAACTGATCACGGTGGACCCAATCACAGTCACGTCAATCTCGACAGGGCCTATCCGGCGCTGCAGCAATCACGCCAGGTGGTGCCTGACATCATTCAATTCTACGGGATGGAGTTCGACACGCCCGGCGCGGATCATTCCAGCATCATCATGCCGCACACACAGGACGAGGCGCAGCGCCTGTTCAGTATCGAGTCACAGTTCTCCAAGCGTGAACCCTGGCCTCTGAACCCTGAGTGGGACACCGAACCTCGTATGCTGGAGGCGTTACGCTTCATGCGCGAACTTCCCGAAAGGCCTGTGGTGATTGCGCACCATCCCTCACGCTCTGCCCCGGGCGAACGCGTCTATGGCCTGGACACGCCCGAGGAACTGCGCGGCTGGAATGATGTTGCGCCCGACGTTGCCATCGGCATGGAGGGCGCACCCGGACATCAAGCGGGTGCGCTGAAACCTGACGGATCGCTGGATATCGAACGAGCGCGCGGTGGTTATGGCAACCATCCGACCATGGGCGGTTTTGACCAGCTGAGCGCCATCGTCGGCGGTTTTTGGGATTCCATGCTCGCAGAGGGACGCGACTGGTGGATTACTTCGACTTCCGATTCTCACATGCATTACACCGAAGGCGGTTCCGATTTCTGGCCAGGCGAGTACTCGAAAACCTACGTATGGGCGGAAAAGAATCACGCTGCGATTCTCGAGGGAATTCGCGGCGGGCGCATCTTTGTCACCACCGGAGACCTGGTCAGCGAACTGCACGTCACGGCAGCGGCAGCAGGAAAATCTGCTGATATTGGCGGCACTCTCGAAATTGCGGCAGGCACTGCGGTAGACATCACCATCCGCTTTAAGGACCCCGAGTCGCCCAATCACCATGGCGACAATCCGCAGGTCGCCCGGGTTGATTTGATTACGGGGGAGATGCCTGGACCAGCACTGGAAAAATCGACTGATACACACCCGGAGGCGAAAGTTGCAGCACGATTCACCCAGTCCGATTGGGAGCAGGTTGGCGACTACAAGGTGATCAACTACCGGATGCCGGCACTGGAGCGTGATCACTACATTCGTGTGCGTGGCACCAATACGGAAGAACTGGAACCTGCACTTGATCCGCGCGGCGAGGATCCCTGGACGGACCTGTGGTTCTACTCCAACCCGGTGCGCTTGCTGGCGCAATAGCAATCAGGCCGTAGTGTGAAAAAACAGTTACCAGGTAATTGTTTCGCCTGCCCAATCCAAAAAAGAGACTTCGCCATCGACCGGCAACGCGGCGGTGATTGCCAGCAGTTGCTGCGCTACATAGGCAGGGCTGAAGAGTTTTTCGGCGGGAACGCTTTTGTGGAACGGCCGAGACAGATCGGTATCGACCGTGCCCGGATGAAACGCGAGCAGTTTGACGCCAGGCGCGCGGCGGGCGTACTCGATGGCCGCCGTCTTGATGACCATGTTGAGCGCAGCTTTGGAGGCCCGGTAACTGTACCAGCCACCCTTGAAATTATCGCTGATGCTGCCAACGCGCGCGCTGAACACGGTGAATACACAGCGCGGTGAGCTTTTGATTACGGGCAGCAAGGCTTGCAACCAGAGCGCCGGCAGGATGCTGTTGATGCGCAGCAGTGCCGCCATCTGTTCCTCGTCTATATCCTCAAGCCGTTTTTCAGGTTTGATGTGATTGTTGTGCAACACACCGGTGCAGATAAACACATGGCTGAACGGTCCGCTCAGTTGCGCTGCCAGCTCGCTGATCGCGGCACTGGAATAATCGCAAGTCAGATAACTCACCGGTACGCTGCCGACGACCTCGGTTGCGGGCGCCGGCTCTGACGAAGAGCGGCTCACCGCGATAATGTGATCAACGCTATGTTGCTGTCCCATCGCGCTGATCAGCGCCTTGGCTATGGCACTGCCGGCTCCGATCACCAGCGCTTTGTGTCCGGCCACGCTGTAGCCACCAGGATCAAGTTCAGAATTCATTGGTATTCTCCGACAGTATTCACAGTTTGGTCTGGCAACGATCGTCACAGGCAGGTGGGCGTCCGAACCAGCCGGAGATGCGATGGCGGTGCCGTGCAAAATACAGGTAGACCCTGTCGGCGATGGGTTTGATCAACGGCCAGCGCATAAACGCAAACCAGTGCCCCTTGCCGACCAGTGACCATGCCATGCAGGTCACATCCAGACCCAGGATGATGCGGCCATCCGGCAGCTCGCCGTGCAGGATCCGGTCAGCCTGTATCCGGTCAATGTGCGGGAATCGTTGCTCAAAACCCTCGGCATTGATGTCCTGCATATCCAGCAAACCCTGCATGTCGAGGCGTTTGATGTGATTGATTTCTTTGGTACACAACGGGCACAGCCCATCGTAGTAAACCCGCAATGCAGACATTAACACTGACCTCATGATTTTAAAGTTGCATGCTGCATACGATCTCAGTCGCAGAGCGGATTGAATGCATCCAATAATCGCAGGATTGGTCAGTGGCATGTGTGGATAGACGAGCACCTCAGAGCCGTCGAGTTTGAAACAGCTGCGATTGCCTGGATATACGCTTCAGGACCCTCGCTCGTAAGCTGACTCGATGCAGAACCAGAGACCGCAAGCCCGCAGCAATTCATGACTGTGAATAACTCTGGATTACAGGATAGAATCGCCGCAGAGCTGCTGAACAACGCGTAATGCCTGCCGCAAACCTCTATTTTTGAACCCCGGTCTGCCAAAACCATGACACTGAGATCGCCAATTTCCTCCGAATCAGCACGCAGAGCCCGTCTACTCCGGATCGGCACTGCCTTGCTGGCGTTGCTGCTGTGTTCGGCAGGCTTCGCCGCCGACGAGCCAGGCAGGCCGATCAACCCGGTGCGCCCCAACTTCGCGGGCAGCTGGGAGAAGGACTTCGCACGCAGCGACAAGTGGGAAGCCGAGCTGCAGCGCACCATCGACCAGCTCAACCGGGACATGCAGCGCGGGGGTACCGATGCCGGCGGCTACAGCATGAGCGGCTCGCGACGCAGGGCCGGGAACGTCATCGCCAATGCGCGGCTGGCCGAACTGATCAGTCGCCAGACCATCATGCGGATCACCCAGACCGGCGGCGAGGTCCGCATCGAACGACAGGGTGATGCGGCCTTGATCTGCAGCACGTCCAACAATCTCGACGACACTTTCGACAGCCTACATGGCACCGAATACTGTGGCTGGGATCGCCAGCAACTGGTGTTCGAGATCATGCTGGCGGAGGGAGCGATCATCGAGCATCGCTTCAGCCTCAACCCCGATGGCCAGACCATCAGCATGCTCACCAGCGTCTACGATCGCAACTCCACGCCGTTCAATCTGATTACCTTCTTCAATCGCTACGAAGCTCCCCCCGAGGGCTACAACTGCGTGCAGACACTCAGCAGAGGGCAGGTTTGCAGTGCGGCGGATCCCCAGCCATGAGCTTCGCAATACTCCGTCAGGACTGCTCTCGTGCCCGCGGCATCCCGCGCCTCCTGCTGCTGGCCCCGTTACTGGCCCTGCTAGTGACAGCCTGCGCGCAGAATCAACCAGCAGCAGTCGTCGGCCCGCCGCCGGTCGGCAATGTCACGCTGAATGTCGCGGCGCAGACTCCGAGTGAGGAGCGGCTGCTGAACATCGGCGTGCAGGTCTTCGCTACCCGCGCCACTGACGAGCAGATCACTCAGGCGGGTGCGGCTATATTTGCCGAGATCCGCAGAGTTGAGACTCACTATCTCCCCGTAGTGTTGCGCAACACACTGGTGGCCTCAAATCAGTGGGGTGTCGTGCGCGTGCTGCCGGAGACCGATCCTTCTGTAGACCTGCTGATTCAGGGCACCATTCTGCGTTCCGATGGCGCCAATCTGGTTTTGCAGGTGCGCGCCAGCGACAGCAGCGGCAGGGAATGGTTGAACCGGACCTACGTGGATACGGCGGGCAATGCCGACTATCCAGACTTCGTACCCTCGCTGCGCGAGCGCAGCACTACCACCAATCTCGAAGATCCCTTTCAGGACCTGCACGCACAGATCGCCAACGACCTGCTCGACGTTCGGGAAAGCATGGATGCGCAGGCGCTGCTGGCGCTGGCGCAACTTACGCAGATCAAGTACGCAGGCGATCTCTCACCCGAGGCTTTTGGTTCACTTGTGCAACCCGACGCGCAGGGTCTGCTGACACTGCAACGGCTGCCTGCCAACAATGATCCGCTGCTGGAGCACGTGGCACAGATTCGCGCGCGCCATTACGTTTTCATCGACACCATCGACGAGTATTACGACGCACTGCACAACGACCTCAAGCCGACTTACGATGTCTGGCGCCAGTACTCCCACGATCAGGTCGTGGAGGAAGAAGACAGCGCTGCGAGCGCGGCCGCCGGGGGCACGTTGAGTGGCAGCGGCAGCTTCGAAGCGCTCAGCCAGAACTACAACCGCTACAAATGGGCGAAGATTTTCGAACAGGAATTTGTCGCGCTCGCCTCAGGATTCGTCAGCGAGACGGCCCCGGCCGTGTTGAAGCTCAGCGAAAACGTCAATGGCCTGACTGGTCCGGTGGAAGAGCAGTACGCGCAGTGGCGAGTGCTGCTGCGCGAGCTTTTCGAGGTGGAGACCGTGGGGCTTTCCCAATGACTGCAAGAACAAAAACTGAAAGTACAAGCCGGATTTTGCTGACCGGTTTCGAGCCCTTCGATGGCCGCGAACGCAACGCCTCGTGGATCGCCGCCAGCGCTCTGGCGCAACAACATCTCCCCGGCGTGGAGTTGCGCGCCGCACAGATTCCAGTGTGCTGGGATGCACCGCGCCGTGTGCTCGATCCCATCGTCACCGAATGGCAGCCGCACGTCATCATCGGCCTGGGCGAGGGCGAGCCGGGGATGTTCCGTGTGGAATCTGTGGCGAACAACACGCGCCGTGAACGGGCCGACAACGACGGCAAGTTTCCCGAGGGCCGTGTCATTGATCCGCGCGGTCCGCTGCGCAGGACCGCGAGTGCCGACTGCATAACCCTGTGTAAGGCTCTCACTGCACTGGACATTCCCGTGCGCGTATCGACAGATGCCGGCGCCTTCCTGTGTGAGGAATTGCTGTACACACTGGAGGGCCTGCGCGCGGCACAAGACGCGCTGGACACCGTGCTGTTCGTGCATGTGCCACCGTTCGGAACAGCATTGGAATTTCAAGGTCAGCAGCGAGTGTGCGACGAGGCGCTGTTGCTGGAATTTGCCAACCTGTTGCTGGCTCGTGTGCTGACGCTGCCATATAAAAAAAAACATCAATCTATCCTCGTAGTTCAATCCGAGTAGTTCAAATGCCACCGTCATCCGCAACTCCTTCGACAAAACCCTGCCCCTGCGACAGCTGCAAACCCTTCGCCCGCTGCTGCGAGCCCTTCCTCACCGGCAAGGAAACACCGCGCACCGTCAAGCAGCTGATGCGCTCCCGCTATAGCGCCTTTGCGCTCGGCGGGTATGGCAATTATCTGCATGCAACCTGGCATCCCAACACCGTGGGCATGGTGATGGCCGAGGACCTCGACTTGGCGGAAATACCATGGGTTGGCCTGACAGTCCTCGATGACGAGCAGAAGGGCGACCGCGGGCGTGTGGAGTTCAAGGCTCGCTATCGCGACGACGACGGCGTGGAGCACGTGCATCACGAACACTCGGCATTTCTGCGGGTGAACGGCAAGTGGCTCTATCTCGAAGGCAAGGTTCGGGAAGAGTAAATAGAAAGATCAGAGAAGAGTAGAAATGCCATAGAAAGGCGGCAGCAAACTACCGCGCCGCTGCCAGCCCCGCACTCTTGTCGGCGATGCGCTGCAACAATTGCCGCCAGGACTTGACGAAAGCCTCGGCGCCATCGCTTTGCAGCTGCAGAGCCAGCGCCTCGGTGTCGATCCCTTCACGTTCGAACAAGGCGATAGTCGCCTGCGCCGCTGCAGCATCGGCGCTCATCACACCGTTGACATGGCCATGATCGGCAAATGCCAGCAGCGTTTTCTCCGGCAGTGTATTGACCGAGCCGGGCGCTACCAGCGCATCCACATACAGCGTGTCGGAAGCCGCCGGATCTTTGGTTCCGGTGCTCGCCCACAACAGCCGCTGCGGTCGGGCCCCCGCCGTGCTCAACGCCCGCCAGCGCGGCGACTTCAGCATAGCCTGCTCTGCCGCGAAGACCTCTGCGCACACCGCCAGCCCGAGACGATTGTTGAGCGCCGGGGGCACCTTGTCTTTCACCGCAGCATCCCAGCGGCTTACAAACACTGACGCCACCGATGCCACGCGTGCATCCAACCCCGCCTGCACGCGACGCTCGATGCCGCGCAGATATGCCTCCAGCGCCGCCCGATACTGCGCGCAGGAAAACAGCAGGGTGACGTTGACGGGCACGCCTGCGAAAATTGCCTCTTCGATAGCTGGCAGACTCTCGGGGGTGCCAGGAATCTTCACAAACAGATTGGGGCGGGCGGCCTGGGTGTGAATCTGTTGCGCCGCCGCAAGACTGCCCTGCGTATCGCTGGCCAGCAACGGCGATATCTCCATCGACACCCAGCCATCCCTGCCTTGCGTCGCAGTGAACACGGGCGCGAACAGATCCGCGGCACGCCGCAGGTCTTCCAGTGCCAGCTCGGTAAACAACGCTTCGCCAGACTTGCCCTCGGCACACTTGGCGCGAATGGCGGCGTCGTAAGAGGTGCCACTGCCGATGGCGGCATCGAAGATACTCGGATTGGAAGTCAGCCCGGTGACGGAAAGTTCGCGGATGTAACGTGCCAGCGTGCCGCTATCCAGCAGGTCACGCGTGATGTTGTCGAGCCACAGACTTTGTCCGCCTTGCGTGGCCTGCCTGATTGCTGTTGTCGTCATGATGTTTTGCTCACTCGTACATCGGCGCCGCCTGGATGCTGGAAAACCCGCAGGCCGAACTCCGGAAGAATCGCCAGCAGGTGATCGAAGATATCGGACTGGATGCGCTCATAATCCTGCCAGATTGTCGTATTGGTAAAACAGTAAACTTCCAGCGGCAAACCATGCGACGTTGGTTCCAGCTGGCGCACGACCAGGTGCAGGTCCTGACGGACTCCGCGGTGGTTGCGCAGATAGCAATCCAGATAGGCTCGAAAGGTGCCTATATTGGTGATGCGGCGCGTATTCACAGGATCTCTGCCGGGTTCAGGCAGCTTGCTGTTCCACTCGGCAATCTCGGCCTCCTTGTCCTGCAGATAGTCTTGCAACAGGCTGAAGCGATACAGATGCTGCAGCTCGTCGGCGTTCAGGAAATGAATGCTGTTCTGATCAAGCAACACATGGCGCTTGATGCGGCGTCCACCGGCATCGCGCATCCCGCGCCAGTTCTTGAAAGAGTCGGAGATGAAACGCTTGGTGGGAATATTGGTGATGGTCTTGTCAAAGTTCTGCACCTTGACGGTATGCAGCGCGATGTCGATGACGTCGCCGTCGGCATTGAGCTGCGGCATCTCTACCCAGTCGCCCACTCTGACGATGTCGTTGGAGGAGATCTGTACGCTGGCGACCAGTGACAGCAGGGTATCCTGAAAGATAAGGATCAGGACGGCAGCCATGGCACCGAGGCCTGACAGCAGAATCAGCGGCGAACGATCCAGCAGCGCGGCGACCACCAGAATCAGCGCAATCAGATAGACGACGATCCTGACGACCTGGACATAGCCCTTGATCGGCCTCACGCGCGCCTTCGGTCGCCGCTCATAGAGGGTTCCGATCAGCGACAACACGCCACTCAGAGCCATCGCCACCACCAGCGTGATCACGCTCTGGCAGACATTGCGCACCACGATGACCAGCTCTTCGGGCAATCCGTCGATGAAACCGATGCCAAGCGAAATGATGACAGAGGGAACAATGTTGGCGAGGCGGGCAATGATGCGGGAATCGAACAGCGCCGAATCGTCGCCCATCGGCGTGGCGCGCAGGGCGCTGTAAAGGCCTCGCACCAGCACACGCTTGACGATCCAGTTGGCCAGCCAAGCGGCTACAAGCAGCAGGAACACACTGAGCAGGGTATAGAGCTCTGGATAGCTTTCCAGCCATTCCAGAGCCGCATCGTATTGCGCTTGCATCCTGTTACCTGGCAATAACTAGAAGGTACCGTTGACCCTCAGTGACATGACGCGACCTCCGCCACCACACTGATCCTCGTATTCTTCTATGATGCCACTAGTGATAGGACCAAGATAGCGATGTCTCTCGCGGCACTGACGGTTGTCTGTGATGTTGCGGGCATCCAGACGGAAGGTGATGCCGTTGAAGGCAACCATCTCCACAAAAGCCTGCACGTTGGGGTCACCGGCCGTCAGCTCGACGTCATCGACGTCGTAACGCTTGCGGTTGCCGTCGAAACGGTTATTCCAGGTGAGACCATAGTTCAGACGCAGGCTGGGGATGTCGTGACGGAAGCCGAGCAGGAGGCGGCCGCGATCGAACTGCGAGAAACGACGATCGAACCCGAGGAACGGGTCCTCGATTTTCGAGTCCTGCACATTGAACTGTGAAGTCACCAACAGATTAGGCATGTTGATAATCTTCATGCGGATGCTGGCGCTCACGTTCATACCGTACATGATGCCGTCGCCGATATTGCCGTTGGCCGACTGCAGATTGGTGGGTGATGGAGACACATCGATGCGCTCGATCACATCCAGATGCTTCATCCAGTTCACATCGCCTTCGATCACGCCGATGTCGTCGGGCAAGCGGAATTCGAAGCCCAGCTCCGTCTTCAGCACCTGCTCCTGGGTAAGGTTGGAGTTACCCGCTTGGGTATTGGCGTCGTTGTCCTGATTGTCGCTGGCGGCGACGAAGTCACTGAAACTGAGCTGGCGCACCGTCTTATCGGCATTCCAGGTGAGCTGGAAAGTGGGCGTGACATCGAAGCGGAAGTCCACTTTCGGCTTTACGAAGCTGAAGTCACGTTTGTTGTAGACGTCACCGGTCTGGGTAATTTCAGACATTTCGTACAGCAGTGTGCTTTCCAGCGACATGCGCGAGTTGATCTGCCAGTTGTGCACCAGGAACGGTTCGACGCGAATTTCTTCGACAACTGAATTCGCATTCGAGACGGTTTGTGGCACCAGACCACCGTAGGCCGCCGAAGGCGTTCCCTTGGTGGACGGCGAGCCCAGGCGCAGCCCGGAATCCAGCGTGGTCTGAGCACGCTCGACACCGAACTCTATGTCCTGACCACTGGCCACGCCCATGGTGTAGGAGCTGCGCACGATGCGCTCTTCGGTGACGCTGCTCGTCTTCAGATACAGATCTTTGTAATCCGGGGTATTGGCAACGACGTCGTAACGTTCGCGCACTGTCAAGTCATTGTTCTGATTGGAGATAAAGAGCACCTTGAAACGATGCCCATTATCGAAGTTGTATTCGTAGTCGCCGCCGACCTCCCAATTGTCACGCTCACTCGGCACATCTTCGCGCTCGATGCTCACCTTGTTGGGGCTGACACGCAGATTGGTGGTGTAGCGCATGACATCGGTGGGGCCATCGTTCACGCCATAGAGGCCGTTCAGGCGCACACTGCTGTTCTCGTTGATGTCATAACCGAGGTTGGTCGTCAGGTTCTGACTGGTGACATCGCGAATGCGGTCCTCGCGCACTTCATCGTTGAAGGACCAGTCACCCAGACGGCTGGTCTCCTTGCTGACATAGTGGTCATAGCGCGGCTCAGCCTGGGCGCTGAACAGAAAAGTCAGAGCCCCGGAGGAGCCACTGTACGCCACTGAGCCACCGGGCTTGACGGTGTGGTCAGGATGACGATCGGCGTTGATCTGGTAGGAGACACTCGTGGTGTCTAACGCTTCAAGCAGTACGACGTTGATCACCTGGCTGCTGCCACGCACGTCCAGCTCGCCAGAGGTCCCCCTGATGATCTCGATGTAGGCGACCTGCGAGGCGCTGATGCGGGAGAGCTGGCTGCTGGCCTGATTGCCTTTACCTGCCATGCGCTTGCCATCGATCAGAATCTGGTCGCCACCGCCCGCACCCAGACCTCGTCCGCCGCCACCGCCGCCAAATCCACCGCCACCAAAGCCGCCACCACCAAAGCCACCACCGGGGCCGCCGGGGCCTCCACCGCCGCCGGAATTCATGCCGGGAATGCGACTCAGCATGTCCTGTGCAGTGGTAGGTGCCCACTCCTGAAAGAATTCTGCAGGGTATCTAACCGTGGAATCAGAGCTTGCGTCTTGAGCCTGCGAAGAAGCTGAAAAGCCTGCCAATGCCAGCAGTATGGATGCGGATAAGATCGATTTGCGGACTTTCAATGCCATTGTACTGGTGCCTGTGCTGAAAAAATAAGTGCGTACGCTATTTAAAAACCCTTCCAAATGCAATTTATAAGCATTTGTGCAACACAAAATGACCTTTTCGCCACACTTTTGACACAAGTACGGCGAGAGATGCCTTCTGCAATCTTCAGGAGGATGCCTCAGAGATACACCCGCCCCCTCTTTGACTCCAAATTGAAATCATGCTGAAACAATCACGGTGCACGCTCGCGCTAGGATATTGAGGAAGCTCAATAAACTCGTAAATATAAGCGTTTGCTCGAAGTGATTGCTTAAAAACTCAACCCAACAGGAGTAGCGTCCAGAGGGAGAGACCGGAGAAGCTGCTGCTTTCACACAGGCTGAAATTTCTACCGGTTATGTTGACAGCTTTACCCCGCGCACCGCCAAGGGCAAGGGGCATCAATGGAAGAACCGAATGACTGACCAGAATTCTGGAAGTTCAGAATCTACCCTTAAGACAATTGCACCAGCCACCACCGCGCACTCTGCTTACAACTCCGGCTTCTACAACTACGGTTTTTACAACTACAGAGTGGTTCATCAGTTCTCCATCATGACTGTGGTGTGGGGCATCGTCGGCATGCTGGTGGGCGTTTTGATCGCCGCGCAACTCGCCTGGCCGGCACTCAACTTCAACATTCCCTGGCTGAGCTTCGGACGGCTGCGACCCTTGCACACCAATGCCGTGATCTTCGCCTTCGGGGGTTGCGCGCTGATGGCAACCTCGCTGTTTGTCGTGCAACGCACCTGTCAGGTGCGATTGCTCTCGGACAAACTCGCCGCCTTTGTGTTCTGGGGCTGGCAGACGGTGATTGTCTCCGCTGCAATCACACTGCCGATGGGACTCACGACGTCCAAGGAATACGCCGAACTGGAATGGCCAATCGATATTCTGATCGCCGTGGTATGGGTCGCCTACGCGGTGCTCTTCTTCGGCACCATCATGAAGCGCAAGAGTCAGCACATCTATGTGGCCAACTGGTTCTTCGGAGCCTTCATTCTGGCCGTGGCGCTGCTGCACATCATCAACAGCCTCGCACTGCCGGTGACACTCACCAAATCCTACTCCGTCTATTCCGGCACGGTGGACGCGATGGTGCAGTGGTGGTACGGCCACAACGCCGTGGGTTTCTTCCTGACAGCCGGCTTCCTCGGCATGATGTACTACTTCGTGCCCAAGCAGGCAGATCGCCCGGTGTATTCCTATCGCCTGTCGGTTGTGCACTTCTGGGCGCTGATCGCCATCTATGTGTGGGCGGGGCCGCACCACCTGCACTACACCACACTGCCGGACTGGACTCAGAATCTGGGCATGGTCATGTCACTGATTCTGTTGGCGCCGTCCTGGGGGGGCATGATCAACGGCATCATGACGTTGTCCGGCGCGTGGGATAAATTGCGCACCGATCCGATACTGAAATTCCTGGTGGTCTCGCTCTCGTTTTACGGCATGTCGACCTTCGAAGGCCCGATGATGTCGATCAAATCCGTCAACGCCCTCTCACACTACACCGACTGGACCATCGGCCACGTGCACTCCGGTGCGCTGGGCTGGGTCGCAATGATTTCCATTGGCGCCATCTATCACCTGATTCCCCTGATGTACAACCGCAAGGCCGGGGACATGTACAGCGTCAAGCTGATCGACCTGCACTTCTGGCTCTCCACCATCGGCACGGTGCTGTACATCGTCGCGATGTGGGTAAACGGACTGATGCAGGGCTTGATGTGGCGCGCGGTGAACAGTGACGGCACCCTCACCTACAGCTTCATCGAGTCGGTGGAAGCCAGTTATGCGGGCTACGTGGTGCGCTTCATCGGCGGGAGCATCTTCTTCGCCGGCATGCTGGTGATGGCCTGGAACATCTGGAAAACCCGGGAACTGGCGCTCTCTGGAAACCATGGCAGCCATGACGCTCACGAAATGGAGTCGAGTAGTCACGCGTCCAAGGCCGGTTCGGACGAGGTGCTCGCATGAACAATTTCATCGAAAGAAATATCGGCCTGATGATCGTGCTGACTATTCTCGCCGTGAGCTTCGGCGGCTTCGTCGAGATCGTGCCGCTGATGGCCCAGCGCACGGTGACCGAACCCATCGACGGACTCAAACCGCTGACAGCCCTGCAGTTGGAAGGACGCGACATTTACATCCGCGAAGGCTGCACCGTCTGCCATTCGCAGATGATCCGGCCGCTGCGTGCAGAGGTGGAGCGCTATGGCCACTATTCAGTGGCAGGTGAGCTGGTTTATGACCATCCGTTCGTGTTCGGCTCCAAACGCACTGGCCCCGATCTCGCCCGCGTGGGCGGACTTTACAGTGACGACTGGCACCGAACGCACCTGTTCGACCCGCGCTCCGTCGTACCCGGTTCCAACATGCCAGCCTATGCATGGTTGTTTGAGCGCCCCATCAATCTTGAAATCCTGCCGAAGAAACTGGCGGCACTGCAGACACTCGGCGTGCCTTACACCGACGAGGACATCGCCAACGCCACCATCGGTCTGGAAAACAGCACCGAGGCCGACGCCGTCATTGCTTACCTGCAACAACTCGGCACGCTCATTACAGAAAGACGCTGAGCCTGGAGAAACACCTGACATGAATCTGGATATCACTGATTTCCGCAGTATTGCGACAGTCCTGTGCTTCGTCGCCTTCCTCGGCGTCACCTGGTGGGCCTATGCCCCCGGTCGTCGCCGGCAATTCGACGAGGCTTCCCGTTTGCCCTTTGCAGACGGGTCTGCAAACGAGAGTGACCCGATGGAGAAAACCCATCATGAATAACGCCATCCTCAGTTCCGGATGGAGCTGGTTTGTGATCATCGGCACCTTCGGATCGCTTTTGTATTTCTTCCTGCTTCTGTACTTGAACCGCAACATCTCCAATCCGGGCAAGACCACCGGCCATGATTACGATGGTATCGAGGAGTATGACAATCCGCTGCCCGCCTGGTGGTTCTGGGGCTTCCTCATCAGCATCCTGTTTGCGATCGGCTATCTGATCTACTACCCGGGTCTCGGCAACTTTGCAGGGATCGGAGGCTGGAGCCAGGTCGGCGCACTGGAAGAATCGCAAGAGGCAGCCGATGCCCGCTACGGGCCGTTGTTCGCACAGTACGGTGCCGTTCCTATCGACGAACTGGTGGAAGATGTGACGGCCATGCGCATGGGGCGCCGTCTCTTTGCCACCAACTGCGCCGTCTGCCACGGCGCCGCTGGCACCGGCAGCGAAGGCTTCCCGAATCTTGGCGACGCGCTGTGGCACTGGGGCGGCAGCGCCGACCAGATCAAGGCCTCCATTGCCAGTGGCCGCAACGCCATGATGCCAGCCTGGGAAACGCCACTGCAGGAAGCAGGCGTGAAGGAAGTCACTGAATACGTCATGCAGCTGGCGGGGCGCGAAGCGGACCCTGCATTGGCAGCGGCAGGACAGGCGCATTACACGCTGTATTGTGCCGCCTGCCATGGCGCTGATGGCAGCGGCCAGCCCATGCTGGGCGCGCCATCGCTGAACGAGGAAGTGTGGCTCTACGGCAACTCGAAGTTGCGCATCGAGCAGTCGATTCGTCACGGCCGCAATGGACGGATGCCGGCCTTCACCGAGCGCCTGGGCGCCGACAAGGTGCACATCCTCAGCGCCTACGTGATGAGCCTGCGCCAGGATGACGACGAAGACGGGGATGAGCCGGAAGAGACCGAGCAGTGACTGCAGCATGAACAGAATTCCCTCTCAGGAGATTATTCCCGAAGACGCCGATTCCCGCGTTTTCAATCTCTATGAGAAGAAGGAAAAGATCTACATCCGCAAAATGGAAGGTCTGTTCCAGACTGTGCGGCAGTACACCGGCTGGCCCCTTTTGCTTGGTTATTTTCTCGCGCCGTGGCTGCATGTCGACGGCCATCAGGCCATCCTCTTTGATCTGCCGGAGCGCAAGTTCCACATCTTCTGGCTGACATTGTGGCCACAGGATTTCGTGTTGCTGATGTGGGTGCTGGCCATCGCCGCCTTCGCATTGTTCTTCGTCACCACGCTGTGGGGGCGCGTCTGGTGCGGCTACACCTGTCCGCAGACCATCTGGACGGCAATTTTCATGTGGGTTGAGCAGATCACCGAGGGCGAGCGTCACCAGCGCATCAATCTGGACAAGATTCCGTCAATCTTTCATCGCGACGGCCGCAACCGGGCCGGGTGGAACAAATTCTGGCGGCGCGGCCTCAAACACGGCATGTGGCTGGGTTTCGCCCTGCTGACCGGTGTCACCTTCATCGGCTATTTCTATGGCATGCGCGAGTTAGTCGGCGAAGCGCTGAGCTGGCAACTGTCACTGACGGCAGTCTCGTGGAGTGTCTTCTTCACGCTCGCCACCTACATCAACGCCAGTTGGCTGCGCGAGCACGTCTGCATCTACATGTGTCCCTACGCGCGCTTCCAGTCGGCGATGTTCGATCATGACACGCTGATCATCTCCTATGATGAAAAGCGCGGAGAAACGCGGGGCGCCCGCAAACGCAACATCGACTACAAGGGCCAGGGGCTGGGCGACTGCATCGACTGCACACTGTGCGTGCAGGTGTGCCCAACCGGTATCGATATCCGCGATGGACTGCAGTACGAATGCATCGGCTGCGCGCACTGTATCGACGCCTGCGACTCCATCATGGCAAAGATGGGCTATGCCAAAGGGCTGATCTCCTACACGACCGAGAACAAGCTCGCCGGTGGCGAATGGACCTGGAAACGACCGAAGCTGATTGGCTACGGCGGGGCGCTGCTGGTGATGCTGCTATTGTTCACCATCGTGCTGCTGACCCGCACACCGCTACGCCTCGATGTGCTGCGGGATCGCGGCCAGCTCTTTCAGCAGGTGGACGGCGGGCGCATCGAGAATGTCTACACGCTGAAGATCATCAACATGGATCGCGTCGATCACGAGTACCAGCTGAGCGTGCATGGCCTGCCCGATGCCATGCTGGTTCCGGACTCGACGATCCGCGTGGCGGCAGGCGAAATCAACGACGCCCTGGTGCGGGTGCGCGTCGACCCGGACCAGCTGGAAGATTTCGTGACCGAGTTCGAATTCGAGATCGAGGCACTGACGGACGAAGAGGATGGCGGGGCGTTGCGCGCCCGCGCCGAGAGCCGTTACATCGGCCCGCGCCCGTTGCCGAACTGAAGCGCTCACATGCATTCCCCAGGAACTGACCGTATGGAACAGACTACCGCCACAGACCCCAGGCCACACTGGTACCAGCACGGCTGGCCCTGGGTCCTGATGAGCATCCCCTTTGCGGCGGTGCTGTTCGGCATATTCATGGTGGTGACCGCGTTGCGCTATCCGGACGATGTCGTTGCCGACACTTATTATCGCGATGGGCAGGGTATCAATCAGTTACGCGCGCTGGACGAGATGGCACACACCCTCGGACTGAGCGCCAGCTTGATCAGCTCGACAGAGGATGGGCGCAGCCAGTTGTTGCTCAGCGGCGGCGAAGAGGCGGTGCTGCAATTGTTCCTCTATCACGTCATCGACAGCGGCGCCGACCGGCGCTACCTCTTCTTGCCGCGGACGCAGGGAGTTTACGAAAGCGCAGACACCACGCTGCCCGTCCTGCTGGCGCAACAGGGCGTCTGGTATCTGGAGCTGCGCGGCGAACAGGACAACTGGCGTCTGCGCAAGCGCGTGGAAACCCCCACAGCGAGGCTGGAGTTCTGATGCTGGACAAGGTCAAACACTGCTTCTGCTACCACTGTCGCGCGCTCATGCCGGTAGCCACCGCCTTGACACTGCAGGTAGAAGGGCAGACCCGCCTGTTATGCTGCTCGGGCTGCGTGGCCGCGGTGCAGTTCATCAACGCGCTGGACCTGCAGTCCTACTATGATTTTCGTGACAAGTGCGCGCCCGTCGCCGGTCTGACAGCACACGCGGCTGGCGCCGCACAGACGCTGCCGGAACTGGCGTT